>NZ_JBIVMX010000033.1:0-55558 GCF_044753305.1 Pseudomonas sp. NPDC088429
GGTCAGGCGATCTTCCTCTCGCCGCGCGACACCCAACTGGGCCGTGGCGAGCCGATCGGTGACTGCGCCATCGTCATGTCGAGCATGCTCGATGCGGTGATGATCCGTACCTTTGCCCACAGCACCCTGACCGAATTCGCCGCCAACTCGCGCGTGCCGGTGATCAACGGCCTGTCCGATGACCTGCACCCGTGCCAGTTGCTGGCCGACATGCAGACGTTCCTCGAACATCGCGGTTCGATCCAGGGCAAAACCGTGGCCTGGATCGGCGACGGCAACAACATGTGCAACAGCTATATAGAAGCGGCGATTCAGTTCGACTTCCAGTTGCGGGTCGCGTGCCCGGAAGGTTACGAGCCGAACCCGGAATTCGTCGCCAAGGCTGGCGATCGCGTGACCATCGTCCGTGATCCACAAGACGCCGTGCGCGGCGCGCATCTGGTGAGCACCGACGTCTGGACTTCGATGGGTCAGGAAGAGGAAACTGCCAAGCGCCTCAAGCTGTTCGCGCCGTTTCAGGTCAACCGTGCGCTGCTCGACCTCGCTGCCGAGGACGTGTTGTTCATGCATTGCCTGCCGGCGCACCGTGGCGAAGAAATCAGTCTCGACCTGCTTGATGACCCGCGCTCCGTCGCCTGGGATCAGGCAGAAAACCGTCTCCACGCACAGAAGGCCCTGCTCGAGTTCCTCGTTGAACCGGCATATCACCACGCATGAGCCATGAATTACTGCTGAACCTGCGCAACCTCGCTTGCGGCTATCAAGATCAACGTGTGGTGCAGAACCTCAATCTGCACCTCAACGCCGGTGACATCGGCTGCCTGCTCGGCTCGTCCGGCTGCGGCAAGACCACCACCCTGCGCGCCATCGCCGGTTTTGAACCGGTGCACGAGGGCGAAATCACCCTTGGCGGCGAGACCATTTCCAGCGCCGGTTTCACCTTGGCGCCGGAGAAACGCCGGATCGGCATGGTGTTCCAGGACTACGCGCTGTTTCCACACCTGAGCGTCGCCGACAACATCGCCTTTGGTATCCGCAAGCATCCGAACAAGGAGCGCGTCACCGAAGAGCTGCTGGAACTGGTCAACCTGAAAAATCTCGGCAAGCGTTTCCCGCACGAGCTATCCGGTGGTCAGCAACAACGTGTCGCCCTCGCCCGTGCGTTGGCGCCGGAGCCGCAATTGCTGCTGCTCGACGAGCCGTTCTCCAACCTCGATGGCGAGCTGCGCCGCAAGCTCAGCCATGAGGTGCGCGACATTCTCAAGGCCCGTGGCACCAGCGCGATTCTGGTCACCCACGATCAGGAAGAAGCCTTTGCCGTCAGCGATCACGTTGGCGTGTTCAAGGAAGGTCGGCTGGAACAGTGGGACACGCCGTACAACCTGTATCACGAACCGGCGACGCCATTTGTGGCGAGTTTTATCGGTCAGGGTTACTTCATTCGCGGTCAGCTTGGTAGCCCGGAATCGGTGCAGACTGAGTTGGGCGAACTGCGCGGCAATCGGGCTTATACCTGGCCGATTGGCGGGGCGGTGGATGTGTTGCTGCGTCCGGATGACATTGTTTATGCACCGGACAGTTCGTTGAAAGCGCGGATTGTCGGCAAGACGTTCCTCGGGGCCTCGACCTTGTATCGCCTGCAACTGCCGACGGGTGCGCAGCTGGAATCGATTTTCCCGAGCCATGCTGATCATCAGGTCGGTGCGGAAGTAGGGATTCGGGTTGCGGCTGAACACTTGGTGCTGTTCCAGGCCTCCGGCAGCACTGCTGCGCAGATCCCGGCAGTTGAGAACGGCGTCCGCCGCTACAACACCGCCCTTTAAAGATCAAAAGATCGCAGCCTTCGGCAGCTCCTACAGGGATCAATGTAGGAGCTGCCGAAGGCTGCGATCTTTTAGCTTTTAACCCAGGATCAGGGTGCCGCTCGCGACGAGCGTTGCATGCCCGCCAATCTTCACCCGCTCACCTTCCAGCCGACAAAACAACTCCCCGCCCCGCGCCGAGCGCTGGCACGCGGTCAGGCTCGATTTGCCCAGACGTTTTGACCAATACGGAATCAAGCTGCAGTGCGTCGACCCGGTCACCGGATCTTCATTGATGCCAATCGCCGGGGCGAAATAGCGCGAGACAAAATCATGCTGATTACCGCGCGCGGTGACGATTGCACCGAGCCACGGCAGTTTGGCCAGCGCGACCATGTCCGGCTTGCAATCGAGTACGGCCTGCTCCGACTCCAGCACCACAAACAGTTCGTTCGAGCCGAGCACATCAACCGCTTCAACGCCCAGCGCCCGCTCGACATCCAGGGTCACGCCAATCTCTGACGGCACGATCGAGGGGAAATCCAGCCACAAACGCCCGTCTGCCCGCGTCACGCTCAACGGCCCGGACTTGCAAGTGAAGTCGATACGCTCGGCCGTTTCCTTATAGATCTCGAACAACACATAAGCGCTGGCCAGCGTCGCATGCCCGCACAACGGCACTTCAGTGGTAGGAGTAAACCAGCGGATATGCCAGGCCGAACCTTCACGCACCAGAAACGCGGTTTCCGCCAGGTTGTGTTCACCCGCGATCTTTTGCATCAAATCATCGGCGAGCCACGCATCCAGCCGATAAATCATAGCCGGGTTGCCACTGAACAGCCGCTCACTGAATGCGTCAACCTGATGAAACTCGAGCTGCATAACCTTCTCCTTAAGTCAGTCGGCAGAGCATGCAATGCGGGCCGGATCAGCGCCAGCGACAGAACCGGCCAATTTTCTTCATACAGAATCAGCCAACATTACGCACGACCGATGTCGGCGAATTTGGCCTGGGTGTGTTCTGCGAGCACGGCGGGTGCCAATTCGACTTCCAGCCCACGCCGGCCGGCGCTGACATAAATAGTCGCAAAAGCCTGAGCCGAACTATCGATGAAGGTGCGCAGACGCTTTTTCTGCCCCAATGGACTGATACCGCCCAGCAGATAACCGGTGGATCGCTGCGCCGCTGCCGGGTCAGCCATCTCGACTTTTTTCACCCCCGCCGCCTGCGCCAGACCTTTGAGGTCGAGGCTTCCGACGACCGGCACTATGGCCACCAGCAGCTCACCTTTTTCACTCGCCGCCAGCAAGGTTTTAAACACCTGCGCTGGCTCTAGCGCCAGTTTTTCCGCAGCCTCCAGCCCGTAGGACGCGGCCTTCGGGTCATGTTCGTAACTGTGCACGCGATGTTCGGCACGAACTTTTTTCAACAAGTCCAACGCAGGGGTCATGGCAGCTCCAGGCTCGGCAATGGCAGAAAATCCTGCGCCGGATTTTAGGACATCGAGCCGTAAAAGGCTCTATCCCGGCCCCGAATTACGCGGCTTTGCAGGTAATTCACAACGCTAAGAAAGCGGTCACCCGGTGAGTCATTCATGCGACTGATAGTTCTATTGTGACTGACTGTTCACTTTCGACCTTTGACAGGTTTGTTTCTTGTCTATATTTTTTCGAATCTGAATAATGTAAGAATTATCATCATTGCAGCACTCAGCAGTAAACCGGGAAACGAATGGGGATTCCGACCCGGTGAAAATCGCGCCTTGCCCTGTCGGCAATCGCGCCAGACAACAACAAAAATTGAGGTTTTCAATGACAACTGCTTTACAGCAACCATCGCTTTCGAGCCAATGCATGGCCGAGTTTCTGGGTACTGCACTTCTGATCTTTTTTGGCACTGGCTGTGTCGCCGCGCTCAAAGTCGCGGGCGCCAGCTTCGGCCTGTGGGAAATCAGCATCATCTGGGGTGTCGGCGTGAGCATGGCGATCTACCTCACGGCCGGGGTTTCCGGCGCGCACCTGAACCCGGCCGTCAGCATCGCCCTGGCAATCTTCGCCGACTTCGAAAAGCGCAAACTTCCCTTCTATATTCTCTCGCAGATCGCCGGCGCCTTCTGCGGCGCGCTGTTGGTTTACACGCTGTACAGCAATCTTTTCTTCGATTACGAACAAACTCACCAAATGGTTCGCGGCTCGGCCGCCAGCCTTGAGCTGGCCTCGGTGTTCTCAACGTTCCCGAATCCAGTGCTGTCCACCGCCCAGGCATTCCTGGTCGAGATGATCATCACTGCGATCCTGATGGGCGTGATCATGGCCCTGACCGACGACAACAATGGTCTGCCAAGAGGCCCGATGGCGCCGCTGCTGATCGGCTTGCTGATCGCGGTGATCGGCAGCTCGATGGGCCCGCTGACCGGTTTTGCGATGAACCCGGCGCGTGACTTCGGTCCGAAACTGATGACTTTCTTCGCTGGCTGGGGTGAAATTTCCTTCACTGGCGGCCGCGATATTCCGTACTTCCTGATTCCGATTTTTGCACCGATTGTCGGTGCCTGCCTCGGCGCTGCCGGGTATCGCGGGTTCATCGCCCGTCACCTGACCGGCGCCACACCTGCTACAAAGGATGCAGAACCGGCCATTGACGGCAAACCAAGAACTTCTTGAAACAGTCGGCGCAGACTCCTGCCCATCCGAGCCTGCGCCACGGCCCAATCACCCTTATTTCGTCCAAGGCAATCGACATGACCGACATTCAGAATAAGAACTACATCATTGCCCTCGATCAGGGTACGACCAGCTCTCGCGCGATTATTTTTGACCGCGACGCGAACGTGGTCTGCACCGCGCAGCGCGAATTCGCTCAGCATTACCCGCAAGCCGGTTGGGTCGAACACGATCCGATGGAAATCTTCGCCACCCAAAGTGCGGTGATGGTTGAAGCGCTGGCACAGGCCGGTCTGCACCACGACCAGGTCGCGGCCATCGGCATCACCAACCAGCGTGAAACCACCGTGGTCTGGGACAAGACCACCGGTCGCCCGGTCTACAACGCCATCGTCTGGCAATGCCGCCGCAGCACCGAAATCTGCCAGCAGCTCAAGCGCGATGGCCACGAGCAATACATCAGCGACACCACCGGTCTGGTCACCGACCCGTACTTCTCCGGCACCAAACTGAAGTGGATCCTCGACAACGTCGAAGGCAGCCGCGAGCGTGCGCGCAACGGCGAGCTGCTGTTCGGCACCGTCGATAGCTGGCTAATCTGGAAATTCACTGGCGGCAAGGTGCACGTCACCGACTACACCAACGCCTCGCGCACCATGCTCTTCAACATTCACTCGCTGGAGTGGGACGCGAAGATGCTGGAGATCCTCGACATCCCGCGCGAGATGCTTCCGGAAGTCAAAGCGTCATCGGAAATCTACGGCCACACCAAGAGCGGCATCGCCATCGGCGGTATCGCCGGCGACCAGCAAGCGGCGCTGTTCGGTCAAATGTGCGTAGAACCAGGTCAGGCGAAAAACACCTACGGCACCGGCTGCTTCCTGCTGATGAACACCGGCGACAAAGCGGTGAAATCGCAGCACGGCATGCTCACCACCATCGCTTGCGGCCCGCGCGGCGAAGTCGCTTACGCCCTGGAAGGCGCGGTATTCAACGGCGGTTCGACCGTGCAATGGCTGCGTGATGAACTGAAAATCATCAACGACGCCCACGACACCGAATACTTCGCCAATAAAGTGAAGGACAGCAACGGCGTGTACCTGGTGCCAGCCTTCACCGGTCTGGGCGCTCCGTACTGGGATCCGTACGCCCGTGGCGCACTGTTCGGCCTGACGCGCGGCGTTCGCGTGGATCACATCATCCGCGCCGCGCTGGAATCGATCGCCTACCAGACCCGCGACGTGCTCGACGCCATGCAACAGGATTCCGGCGAACGCCTCAAAGCCCTGCGCGTGGACGGCGGTGCGGTGGCGAACAACTTCCTCATGCAATTCCAGGCCGACATCCTCGGTACTCAGGTCGAGCGCCCGCAAATGCGCGAAACCACGGCACTCGGTGCGGCGTATCTGGCCGGTCTGGCGTGCGGTTTCTGGGGCAGCCTGGAAGAGCTGCGCGGCAAAGCGGTGATCGAGCGCGAGTTCGAGCCGAGCCTGGACGAAGTAGAAAAAGAGAAGCTGTATAAAGGCTGGAAGAAAGCCGTCAGCCGCACCCGTGACTGGGCGCGTGAAGATGCTGAATAAGCCAACCTGAGTACTTGTAAAGGCTTGTAACTGGTAGGGAGGAGATTCCTGCGGCATCATGGGCAAATTTTGCACGGCAGCCCAAAGGAAGCCCCATGAATCTGCCTCCCCGTCAGCAGCAAATCCTCGAGCTGGTTCGCGAACGCGGCTATGTGAGCATCGAGGAAATGGCCACGCTGTTCGTTGTTACCCCGCAAACCATCCGCCGCGACATCAATCAGCTCGCGGAAGCCAATTTGCTCCGTCGCTACCATGGCGGCGCGGCCTACGATTCCAGTGTTGAAAACACGGCCTATGCGATGCGCGCCGATCAAATGCGCGATGAAAAACAACGCATCGGTGAAGCCATCGCCGCACAAATCCCCGATCACGCCTCGCTGTTCATCAATATCGGTACCACCACCGAATCGATTGCCCGCGCCCTGCTCAATCACAACCATCTGAAGATCATCACCAATAACTTGCATGTGGCGTCGATGCTCAGTGCCAAGGATGATTTCGATGTGCTGCTGACTGGCGGCAATGTTCGTCGTGATGGCGGAGTTGTTGGTCAGGCGAGTGTGGATTTCATCAATCAGTTCAAGGTTGATTTCGCGCTGGTCGGGATCAGCGGGATTGATGAAGACGGCAGCTTGCTGGATTTTGATTATCAGGAAGTGCGGGTTTCGCAGGCGATCATTGCCAATGCGCGGCAGGTGATTCTGGCGGCGGACTCGAGCAAGTTCGGGCGTAATGCGATGATTCGGTTGGGGCCGATCAGCTTGATTGATTGTTTGGTGACGGATCAGCAGCCGGTGCCGGCTCTGGCGCAGTTGTTGAGTCAGCACAAAATTCGGCTGGAAGTCGTTTAACCCCCAAGATCAAAAGATCGCAGCCTTCGGCAGCTCCTACATGGGTTCACTTGACCTGTAGGAGCTGCCGAAGGCTGCGATCTTTTGCTTTTAATGTTCGAAAATTTTCCTTTCTCTGCCCTTCGATGAGTTTTTTCAATCGAAGTCGACTGGCTGTGCGCGTCTTTATCGGCTACCATTTTCGCAAATGAACATTAATGTTCGATTTCCAATATAGAAAATCAAAAGAGCCTGAGGCCAGCCGATGTCCACATCTACCTTGCGTACGCCCCCTATCTCCGAGATCTACGACCTCGCCGTTATCGGCGGCGGGATCAATGGGGTGGGGATCGCAGCGGATGCCGCCGGTCGCGGTCTCTCGGTGTTCCTTTGCGAAAAGGACGACCTCGCCAGCCACACCTCGTCGGCCAGCAGCAAGCTGATCCACGGTGGCCTGCGCTACCTCGAACATTACGAATTCCGTCTGGTGCGCGAAGCACTGGCCGAGCGCGAAGTGCTGCTGGCCAAAGCCCCGCACATCGTCAAGCCAATGCGCTTCGTGCTGCCGCACCGTCCGCACCTGCGTCCCGCGTGGATGATTCGTGCCGGCCTGTTCCTGTATGACAACCTCGGCAAGCGCGAAAAACTGCCAGGTTCGAAAAGCCTCAAGTTCGGCGCCGACAGCGCACTGAAAAGCGAAATCAAGAAAGGTTTCGAATACTCCGATTGCTGGGTCGACGACGCTCGCCTCGTGGTACTCAACGCCATGGCCGCCCGCGAAAAAGGCGCCCACGTACACACCCAGACCCGTTGCGTCAGCGCCCGTCGCGCCAAAGGTTTGTGGCACCTGAACCTGGAACGCGCCGACGGCAGCCTGTTTTCGATCACCGCCAAAGCGCTGGTGAACGCCGCCGGCCCGTGGGTTGCCAAGTTCATTCGTGACGATCTGAAGATGGAATCGCCGTACGGCATCCGTCTGATTCAAGGCAGCCACATCATCGTGCCGAAACTGTACGAAGGCGATCACGCGCACATCCTGCAAAACGAAGATCAGCGCATCGTCTTCACCATTCCATACTTGAACAACCACTTCACCCTGATCGGCACCACCGACCGTGAATACACCGGCGACCCGGCGAAAGTGGCGATTACCGACGGCGAAACCGATTACCTGCTGAAAGTGGTCAACGCACACTTCAAGAAACAAGTCAGCCGCGAAGACATTCAGCACAGCTACTCGGGCGTGCGTCCACTGTGCAACGACGAATCCGACAACCCGTCGGCCGTCACTCGCGATTACACCTTGGCGCTGTCCGGCAGCACTGAAGAAGCGCCGCTGCTGTCGGTGTTCGGCGGCAAGTTGACCACCTACCGCAAACTCGCCGAATCGGCGATGGCGCAACTGATGCCGTTCTTCACCCAGATGCGCCCGAGCTGGACGGCCACCGCCACCCTGCCCGGCGGCGAAGACATGACCACGCCGCAAGCCTTGAGCGCGATGATTCGCGACAAGTACGACTTTGTGCCGAGCGAGATCGCGCGTCGCTGGTCGACCACGTACGGCAGCCGCACCTGGCGCATGCTCGAGGGCGTTGAAACCCTCGCCGACATGGGCGAACACATTGGCGGCGGGCTCTACACCCGTGAAGTCGATTACCTGTGCAGCGAAGAGTGGGCGACCTCGGCGCATGACATTCTGTGGCGTCGTAGCAAGCTGGGGTTGTTTACCACTCCGGCGGAGCAGGAGAAGCTTGCGGCGTATCTGGGTAAGGTTGAGCAGAACCGTAGCAAAATTGAAGCGGCGTGATTTGAACATTGGTTAAACAAAAAGCCCCTGAATCGTAAGGTTCAGGGGCTTTTTTTGTTTGCCTGACACACCGCCACCCCTGTAGGAGTGAGCCTGCTCGCGATGGCGGTGTGTCAATCAACATACCTGGCGCCTGACACACCGCCATCGCGAGCAGGCTCACTCCTACAAAAACTCGTTCGGTTTTCCGAACGAGACTCCCCGATCAATTCGGTAAACCGGATCACTCCTCACAAAAAAATCCGCCATAAAACTTTAATCTCCTTATAAATCATAACCTTAACCAATTCAGACTGGTCTGGCACGAGTCATGCTCTACACTCTCTCGACGAATGCCTGTTGTGCCAACACTTCAGGAGCCGTCAGGCATTCGAAGCACAAAAGGGCCGACGAACTGGCTCCATAAAAAAAACAATGTCGAGGAAAATTTGATGCGCATCGTTCCCCATATCCTGGGCGCAGCCATTGCTGCCGCTCTGATCAGCACGCCAGTTTTCGCCGCCGAACTCACCGGCACCCTGAAGAAAATCAACGATTCGGGCACCATCACGCTCGCTCACCGCGACAGCTCCATTCCGTTTTCCTACATTGCAGATGCTTCCGGCAAACCAGTGGGCTACTCCCACGACATTCAGGTGGCCATCGTTGAAGCCCTGAAAAAAGACCTGAACAAGCCCGATCTGCAGGTCAAATACAACCTGGTGACCTCGCAAACCCGTATCCCGCTGATCCAGAACGGCACCGCGGATATCGAGTGCGGCTCGACCACCAACAACGCCGAACGCGCTCAGCAAGTCGACTTCACCGTCAACATCTTCGAAATCGGCACCCGTCTGCTGGTCAAGAAAGACAAGGATGGCAGGCCGTCCTACGCTGACTTCGCCGACCTCAAAGGCAAAAACGTCGTGACCACTGCTGGCACCACGTCCGAGCGCATCATCAAAGCGATGAACGCCGACAAGCAGATGGGCATGAACATCATCTCCGCCAAAGACCACGGCGAATCCTTCAACATGCTGGAAAGCGGCCGCGCCGTTGCCTTCATGATGGACGACGCTTTGCTGGCCGGCGAAGAAGCCAAGGCCAAGAAGCCGAACGACTGGATCATCACCGGTACTCCACAGTCGTTCGAAGCCTACGCGTGCATGGTTCGTAAAGACGACCCGGCCTTCAAGAAAGCCGTCGATGACGCCATCGTGGGTCTGTACAAGTCTGGCGAGATCAACAAGATCTACAGCAAATGGTTCGAGAGCCCGATCCCACCGAAAGGCCTGAACCTGAACTTCCCGATGAGCGACAAGGTAAAAGATCTGATCGCCACCCCGAGCGACAAGCCGGCGCCTGACGTAAAAATCTGATTCCTGACTAACCTTATCTCCTGAGGGAGTCACCCTCCCTCAGGCGTCTGTTACTACCTGCTGGCTGTACTGTGGAACACTCGACCTGGCGGTTTTCGAGCCGATCGCGTGTGCCCGGCGTTCAACGTCGGACGGGAAAGGATTTTCCCCGAGCGGGTGCTTGTACATCGATCGATCTCGAGGGGAGACCCTAATGAATTACAACTGGGACTGGGGCGTGTTCTTCAAGTCCACCGGCGTCGGCAGCGAGACTTATCTCGACTGGTACGTCACCGGTTTGGGCTGGACCATTGCCATTGCCATCGTGGCATGGATCATCGCCTTGCTGCTGGGCTCCATTCTGGGGGTCATGCGCACTGTGCCAAACCGCATCGTATCGGGCATCGCGACCTGCTACGTGGAACTGTTTCGTAATGTGCCGCTGCTGGTTCAGCTGTTCATCTGGTACTTCCTGGTACCCGACCTGCTGCCGCAAAACCTGCAGGACTGGTACAAACAAGACCTCAACCCGACCACCTCGGCTTACCTGAGCGTTGTCGTGTGCCTGGGCTTGTTCACCGCTGCGCGTGTTTGCGAGCAAGTGCGTACCGGTATTCAGGCGCTGCCACGCGGCCAGGAATCCGCCGCGCGTGCCATGGGTTTCAAGCTGCCGCAGATCTACTGGAACGTGCTGCTGCCCCAGGCCTACCGCATCATCATTCCGCCGCTTACCTCGGAATTCCTCAACGTCTTCAAGAACTCCTCCGTGGCGTCCTTGATCGGTTTGATGGAATTGCTGGCACAAACCAAACAGACCGCCGAATTTTCGGCCAACCTGTTTGAAGCCTTCACCCTGGCCACGCTGATTTACTTCACCCTGAACATGAGCCTGATGCTGCTGATGCGCGTGGTCGAGAAGAAAGTCGCGGTGCCTGGCCTGATCTCCGTGGGGGGCAAATAATGGACTTCGATTTCAGCGGCATCATCCCCGCTATCCCGGGCCTGTGGAACGGCATGGTGATGACCTTGCAGTTGATGGTCATGGGCGTCGTCGGCGGCATCGTGCTCGGCACGATCCTGGCGCTGATGCGCCTGTCGTCGAGCAAACTGCTGTCACGCGTGGCCGGCGCTTATGTGAACTACTTCCGTTCGATCCCGCTGCTGCTGGTGATCACCTGGTTCTACCTGGCGGTGCCGTTCGTGCTGCGCTGGATTACCGGTGAAGACACGCCGATCGGCGCGTTCACCTCCTGCGTCGTGGCCTTCATGATGTTCGAAGCCGCGTACTTCTGCGAAATCGTCCGCGCCGGTGTGCAGTCGATCCCTAAAGGTCAGATGGCCGCTGCACAGGCGATGGGCATGACCTATGGCCAGACCATGCGTCTGATCATCCTGCCTCAGGCGTTCCGCAAGATGACGCCGTTGCTGCTGCAACAGTCGATCATCCTGTTCCAGGACACCTCGCTGGTTTACACCGTGGGTCTGGTGGACTTCCTCAACTCCGCCCGCTCCAGCGGCGACATCATTGGCCGTTCCAACGAGTTCCTGATCTTCGCCGGTGTCGTCTACTTCATCATCAGCTTTTCCGCCTCGCTGCTGGTCAAGCGTCTGCAAAAAAGGTTCGCCGTATGATCTCTATCAAGAACATCAACAAGTGGTATGGGGACTTCCAGGTACTGACGGATTGCAGCACCGAGGTCAAAAAAGGCGAAGTGATCGTGGTCTGCGGCCCGTCCGGTTCGGGTAAATCGACCCTGATCAAATGCGTCAACGCGCTGGAGCCGTTCCAGAAAGGCGACGTCGTGGTTGACGGTACGTCGATTGCCGATCCGAAGACCAACCTGCCGAAACTGCGTTCGCGCGTCGGCATGGTGTTCCAGCATTTCGAACTGTTTCCGCACCTGACCATCACCGAAAACCTGACCATCGCGCAGATCAAGGTGTTGGGCCGCAGCAAGGAAGAGGCGACCAAAAAAGGTCTGCAACTGCTCGAGCGCGTTGGCCTCTCGGCGCACGCGCACAAGCATCCGGGGCAACTGTCCGGTGGTCAGCAACAGCGTGTGGCAATTGCCCGTGCGCTGGCGATGGATCCGATCGTCATGCTGTTCGACGAACCGACCTCGGCGCTCGACCCGGAGATGGTTAACGAAGTGCTCGACGTGATGGTGCAACTGGCTCACGAAGGCATGACCATGATGTGCGTCACCCACGAAATGGGTTTTGCGCGCAAAGTGGCCGATCGCGTGATCTTCATGGACGCCGGCAAGATCATCGAAGACTGCCCGAAAGAGGAATTCTTCGGCGACATCAAGGCCCGCTCCGAACGCGCGCAGCACTTCCTCGAGAAAATCCTGCAGCACTAAAAGCAACACACCCGCACCCTGTCTGTGGGGTGCGGGCTGCCTGACAATGAGATCCCCTGTGGCGAGGGGATTTATCCCCGTCCGGCTGCGCAGCAGTCGTAAAACCTGTGCATGCGGTCTTTCAGTTAAACCGCAGTGATGGTTTTGGGGCTGCTTCGCAACCCAACGGGGATAAATCCCCTCGCCACAGAGTCCACCTCCAAACCAGCGGTGATTCACAAACAAGTGTTGTGGTTGACCCAAGGCATCTGTGATGAAATGCGACCCCAATCTCTATCGCGCCGCGCCGCCATCACTTGCCGTGAAGCCCCGTCTGATTCGTCATTTGTTCCTGCCGCCGCTGATCATCATTTTGATGGTCGGGTTGGGTTACGCCGGGTTCTGGGTCAGTGAGCATTTTGGCATTCGCAACCTCAGCGAAAACGGCCAGCGCCAGCTCGAACTGAACGCCCGCGCGGTCGAAAGCGAGATCAGCAAATACACCTACCTGCCCAGCCTGCTGGAACTCGAAACCAGTGTGTCGCGGCTGTTGGCCGACCCGACCCCGGAACACCGGCAAACGGTCAACGCTTACCTTGAAGGCCTGAACCGACGCAGTCGCAGTCGGGCCATCTACGTCATGGACACCACCGGCCGCGTCATGGCCACCAGCAACTGGCGCGATGTCGACAGTTACCTCGGTGAAGACCTGTCCTTCCGTGCCTATTTCCAGAAAGCCGTGCGCGGTGAACCCGGGCGTTTCTACGGCATTGGCAGTACCAACGGCGAACCCGGTTACTACCTCGCCCACGGCCTCGAAGAGCACGGCAAGATCATCGGCGTCGCCGTGGTCAAAGTTCGTCTGGAAGCCATGGAAGAACGCTGGCAGCGCGCGCGTCTGGAAGCGTTTGTCAGCGATGAAAACGGCATCATCATTCTTTCCAGCGATCCGGCACGCCGGCTCAAATCAGTGATTCCGCTGAGCGAGGAAACCAAAGAAAAACTCGCCCGCAGCCTGCAGTACTACTGGTTCCCGCTAATCGAACTGCAACCGCTGGCCCGCGAAACATTGGCCGAAGGTGTGGAGAAACTCACCTTCCCGGCCAACAGCGAAGTGCAGTCAGGCGAGGACGACATCAGCTACCTGGCGCAGACCCGGCCGCTAAGCGACACGCCGTGGAATTTCACCCTGCTCACGCCGTTGCAGGACTTGCGTCGCGAGGCGATCAACCAAGGCATTCTCGTCGCCGTGGCGTTCGCACTGGTCGCCTTCCTGTTGATCGCCTGGAACGAGCGACGCAAGGTTATCGCCACCCGCCTCGCCGCCCGCGAAGCCTTGCAGGAAGCCAACAATCAACTGGAGCGTCGGATTACCGAACGCACCACCGACCTGCGCGCCAGCAACGAGCGCTTGAAGAGTCAGATCCGCGAACGCCGTCAGGCCGAAGAGACCTTGCGCCGCGCGCAGGATGAATTGGTGCAGGCCGGCAAACTCGCGGCCATCGGCCAGATGTCGACCAGTATCGCCCACGAATTGAATCAGCCACTGGCCGCGATGCGCACGCTCTCGGGCAACACCGTACGTTTTCTGGAACGTGGCCAGCTCGACGTCGCCAGCACCAACCTCAAGACCATCAATGACCTGATCGACCGCATGGGCCGGATCACCGCGAGCCTGCGTTCGTTCGCCCGCCGGGGTGACAATCAGGGTCAGGCCAGTCTCGGCAAAGCCGTGGACGCCGCGCTGCAATTGCTCGGTGCGCGCGTTGAGCATGCGACGCTGCAAATCCATCGGCAGTTCATCGACGTGCAAGTGCAGATCGACCAGACTCGCCTCGAACAGATCCTGGTCAATCTGGTCGGCAACGCCCTCGATGCGATGCAGGCGCAACCGCAGCCCGAACTGTGGCTGGAAGGCGAAGAATTCAACGGCAAATATCGCCTGCGCGTGCGCGACAACGGTCACGGCATCGACGCCGAGGCGCGCAAGCATCTGTTCGAACCGTTCTTCACCACCAAACCCGGCGAACAAGGCCTGGGTCTGGGCCTGACGCTTTCCGCCAGCCTCGCCGCTGCCACCGGCGGTCATCTGGGTGTCGAACACCCGGGCGGCGGCGGAACCACTTTCGTCCTCAGTTTACCGTTGGTAAGCCCTACTCCCGCCGAGCCAATATGAACCAAGAACTCAGTGTGCTGATCGTCGAAGACGACCCCCATGTGCTGCTCGGCTGCCAACAAGCGCTGACGCTGGAAGACATTCCCTGCGTCGGCGTCGGCAGTGCCGAAGAAGCGCTGGAGCGGGTCGGCGACAATTTTGCCGGCATCGTCATCAGCGATATTCGCCTGCCGGGCATCGATGGCCTCGAACTGCTCACGCGCCTCAAGGCCCGCGACCGCAGCCTGCCAGTGGTGTTGATCACCGGGCATGGCGACATCTCCATGGCCGTCGGCGCGATGCAGAAAGGCGCCTACGATTTCATGGAAAAACCGTTCTCGCCGGAACGTCTGGTCGATGTTGCACGACGTGCGCTGGAGCAACGCAGCCTCGCTCGTGAAGTGTCGTCGCTGCGTCGGCAACTGGCCGAACGTGATTCCCTCGAAGGACGCATCATCGGTCGCTCGCCGGCCATGCAGAACCTGCGCGAACTGATCGCCAACGTCGCCGACACCTCGGCCAACGTGTTGATCGAAGGCGAAACCGGTACCGGTAAAGAACTGGTCGCCCGTTGCCTGCACGATTTCAGTCGGCGCCACAGCAAACAGTTCGTCGCGCTGAACTGCGGTGGTCTGCCGGAAAACCTCTTCGAAAGCGAAATCTTTGGTCACGAAGCCAACGCCTTCACCGGTGCCGGCAAACGGCGCATCGGCAAAATCGAACACGCCGACGGCGGCACGCTGTTCCTCGATGAAGTGGAAAGCATGCCGCTGCCGTTACAGATCAAACTGCTGCGCGTGTTGCAGGAACGCACCCTCGAACGCCTCGGCTCGAACCAGAGCGTGGCGGTGGATTGCCGGGTGATCGCGGCGACCAAATCCGACCTCGACGAGTCGAGCAAGGCTGGCGAATTCCGCAGCGATTTGTACTACCGCCTCAACGTGGTGACGCTGGAATTGCCGCCCCTGCGCGAGCGCCGCGAAGACATTCTGCAACTTTTCGAACACTTCACTCAGCAATCGGCCCTGCGCTTCGACCGCGCGTTGCCGGAGCTGGACAACCAGACCTTGTCGAACCTGATGAGCCACGACTGGCCGGGCAACGTGCGTGAATTGCGTAACGTTGCTGAGCGCTTTGCTCTCGGCCTGCCGGCGTTCAAAAAGTCCGGTGCCAACAGCGGCGGACAAGGCCTCGGCTTTGCCGAAGCGGTGGAAGCCTTCGAACGCAACCTGCTCAGCGATGCATTGCAGCGCAGCGGCGGCAACCTGACTCAGGCCAGTCTTGAGTTGGGCATGGCCAAGACCACGCTGTTCGACAAAGTGAAAAAATACGGCCTGAGCCATTAAGCGAGAACGACGTGGATCTGTTTTTCAAAGCGCTGTTGGGCGCAGCGGTGGTGCTGATCATCGCGGCGCTGTCGAAGACCAAAAACTATTACATCGCAGGATTGGTGCCGCTGTTTCCGACGTTTGCGCTGATTGCGCATTACATCGTTGGCAAGGGGCGCTCGATTGAAGATTTGAAGACCACCATCGTGTTCGGGATGTGGTCGATCATTCCGTACTTCGTCTATCTGGCGACGTTGTATGTGATGGTAGACCGGATGCGGCTGGAGGCGTCGTTGGCGGTGGCGGCGGTGGCTTGGTTGATGGCGGCTACGGTGTTGGTGACGGTTTGGGTGCGCCTGCACAGCTGACGAACACCGATGCACTGTAGGAGCTGCCGAAGGTTGCGATCTTTTGATCTTGCTGTTTAAAAGATCAAAAGATCGCAGGCTTCGGCAGCTCCTACAGGGGTAGGTGTTTAGCCGTTGACGGTGCCGCCTTTTGACTCGGCCATGATCTGCCGAATGGCCCCGACAAATGTTTCTACCGGTTGTCCGCCCGTCACCGCGTACTGGCCGTTAAACACCACCGTCGGCACCGAACTCACCCCGCGCTGCAACCATACCTGCTCTTCTTCGCGCACTTCGTCGGCAAACTCGTCCGACGCCAGAATCGCCTCGGCCCGCTGGCGATCCAGCCCGACACTCTCAGCAATCTGCACCAGTTGGCCGTGATCGGAAGGATTGCCGCCATCGCTGAAATACGCTTTGAACAACGCCTCCTTCAACGGCAACTGCAAACCCTCAAGCTCCGCCCAATGCAGCAAACGGTGCGCATCGAAGGTGTTGTAAATGCGGCTGTTGGAATCGGTGCGAAAAGCAAACCCCAGTTCTGCACCACGAGCGCGGATCGCGTCGCGATTCTTCTGCGATTGCTCCGGCGTCGAGCCGTACTTTTCTTGAATGTGCTCGGCGATGTTCTGCCCGTCGGCGCCCATTTTCGGGTTCAGCTCGAACGGCTGGAAGCGGATCTCGGCCTGCACTTCGTTGCGCAGGATTTCCAGCGCTTCCAGCAAGCCATACAAACCAACGACGCACCACGGGCAGGACACGTCGCTGACAAAATCGATTTTCAGAGCGGAATTCATCAAACACCTCGCAGGGGAAATCGTGCGGGAAAGTTTGCACGATACACCCTGATCACCTTGCACCTGTAGGAGCTGCCGAAGGCTGCGATCTTTTGACGTTGTCCTTAAGATCAAAAGATCGCAGCCTTCGGCAGCTCCTACAGGGGAACGCATTCCAAATGTGTGTGCGGGCTTGCTCGCGAAGAGGCCCTGGCCAACCACGAATCTGATGGTTACAGCAGATTCCCCCCCACCACCGGCTCAATCTGCGCCCAATGCGAAGTATCTTCACGATGCGCCTGCAAATACGGCAACACCGCCGCCAACAACGGTTCCTTGAACGCCTCCTGGAACCGATGCGCCAACCCCGGAATCAGCTTCAACTGACTGCCACGAATATGCGCCGCCAGGTGCACGCCATGCATCACCGGCAACAACGGATCGGCCGTGCCATGCACCACCAGCGTCGGTACGCGCAGCTGGTTGAGCAACGCGACACGGCTAGGCTCGGCGAGGATCGCCATGATCTGCCGCTTCACACCCTCGGGATTAAACGCGCGGTCATAGGAAGCCGCTGCCTGTTGCAGCAAAACCTGCCGATCATCGGTCACCGCCGGGCTACCCAGCGCCGCCAGCAAATCCGCCTGCTGCTCCAGCGCCACCTGACGATTCGGTGCGCCACGTCGCGACAACAACTGCACCAGCGCTGCACTCGGCGCCGGCAAGCCTTCCGCGCCAGAAGTGGTCATGATCAACGTCAGGCTCTCGACCCGCTGCGGCGCCATCGCCGCCATGTGCTGAGCGATCATGCCGCCCATGCTCGCGCCCAAGACGTGGAATTGCTCAACATGCAGGGCGTCCATCAGGCCTAACGCGTCGTCAGCCATATCGGTCAGGCTGTACGGCGCCGACACCGGCAGACCGAGTTTGTAGCGCAGCACTTCGAAGGTCAGGTTGGCCTCTTCCGGCGCCTGTCGCCAGGTCGACAATCCGACGTCGCGGTTGTCGTAGCGGATCACCCGAAAACCCTGCTGACACAGCGCCACCACCACCTCATCCGGCCAGTGGATCAACTGCCCGCCGAGGCCCATCACCAGCAACAACGCCGGATCCGACGCGCGACCAATGCTCTGATAAGCAATGCTGACTTGTTGCAAATCGACGTGCTCGGTCGGCACGTTGACATCGCAACGCGCGGCCGCCATCGACGGCGCACCGAACAAAAGCGCGGCCAAGATGGCCGCGACTGATAAAAACAACTTGTGCATGAAAAACACCGAAACGCAGAACCCCAGTAGAGCGCGAGTCTGATGAAGTTTGTTCAAGCGCGCTGCCACAGTTGCGTGACAGTTTGATGAAGAGTGCCGAGCGGTCATTGCGCCTCTCGATCAGACGCGGTCGACAGCCCCGCCAACATGAGACAAACTCACCACCATCGCTGAATCAGCAAATTTTGTTCATGGAGCCATCGGTGCTTGAGATCCGCCACTTGAAAACCCTGCATGCCCTGCGCGAGGCCGATAGCCTCGTTGACGCGGCGGATCGTCTGCATCTGACGCAGTCGGCGCTGTCCCACCAGTTCAAGGAACTGGAAGAGCGTATGGGCATGCAATTGTTTGTGCGCAAGACCAAACCAGTGCGTTTCACCAGCGCCGGTTTGCGCCTGCTGCAACTGGCCGATGCGACCCTGCCGCTGCTGCGTGCCGCCGAGCGTGACATCAGCCGCTTGGCCGGTGGCACCGCCGGGCGTTTGCACATGGCGATCGAATGCCACAGCTGCTTTCAGTGGCTGATGCCGACCATCGACCAGTTCCGCGATGCCTGGCCGGAAGTCGAGCTCGATCTGGCCTCGGGTTTTTCCTTTGCACCGCTGCCGGCATTGGCGCGGGGCGATCTGGATCTGGTGGTGACGTCCGATCCGCTGGAAATCGCTGGTATCACTTATGTGCCGCTGTTCACTTATGAAGCGATGCTGGCGGTGGCCAATCAGCATGCGCTGGCGAGCAAACCGTACATCGTGCCTGAGGATTTGCTCACGGAAACATTGATCACTTATCCGGTGGAGCGTGATCGGCTGGACATCTTCACGCGCTTCCTAGAACCGGCGGATATTGAGCCGGCGCAGGTACGGACTTCAGAGCTTACGGTGATGATGATGCAACTGGTCGCCAGTGGTCGTGGCGTGTGCGGCATGCCGCATTGGGCGCTGCACGAATACAGCTCGCGCGGTTACGTGAAGGCCAAGCGGCTGGGCGAGAAAGGCCTGTTCGCCACGCTGTACGCGGCGATCCGTGCGGACATGCTGGATGCGCCGTACATGCGCGATTTCTTGCTGACGGCGAAGGACACTTCATTCTCGACACTGGATGGGGTTAGCGCAGTTCGCTAAAACCCAAATCAAAAGATCGCAGCCTTCGGCAGCTCCTACACAAAACCCTGTAGGAGCTGCCGGAGGCTGCGATCTTTTGATCTTTATGCCTGAGGCAGTTCACGCCACATATGGATCTTGTCGAAGTAGTCTTCGCCAACCCGCACCGCCAATGGCTCCAGACCAAACTGGATAAAGCCGCAACGCTCATAGAGTTTGAACGCCGCGTCATTCCCGGCAGTGACGGTCAATTGAACGACCTTCAACGCCGGATGATTCTGCGCCTCGGCAATCGCCGCTTGCACTAGTTCAACCCCCAAACCGTGCTGTCGAAAACCCGCCGACACATACATCCCGAACAACGTGGCTTTATGCCGAGCCTTCTCCCGAGGTTCAAACGCCAGCCCGACAATTCCGGCCAGCGTGCCACCCTCGAATGCCCCCAGCACCACATCGAGCTTGCTGGTCAGCCGCCCTTCCCACCAGCTCAACGGCATCACCGCGCGCTCACGCACGCTGGAGGTAAACGCCTGCGGATGGCGATCGTAAGCCTCCAGCATCAACTCCCGATAAGCCAGGGCATGACTGGCATCCAGCCGTTCTATCCACATGCTCAAGCCGCCCTTCGTTGCTCAAGCATCAATCGCACGGCCAACCCGGCCAACACAAAACCCATGAAATAACGCTGCATCGCCAGCCACGTCGGATTGCGCACGAACCACGACGCAATTCCTGCCGCGAACAATGCGATCAGCAGATTGACGGTGAAACTCACGCTGATCTGCGTCAGCCCGAGGATGAGGCTTTGGGTGAACACCGAGCCGTGCTCAGGCGTGATGAACTGCGGAAACACCGAGAGATAAAAAACCGCAATTTTCGGGTTCAATGCACTGGTGAGAAAACCCATGGTGATCAGTTTGCGCGACGAGTCTGGCGGCAGTTGCTGCGCCTCGAACGGCGAACGCGCACCGGGCTTCACCGCTTGCCACGCCAGCCACAGCAGGTACAACGCACCCGCCCACTTCAACACTTCATAGGCCATCGGCACCGCGAGGAACACCGCCGTCAAACCCGCTGCTGCGGCAAACATATGCACAAAGAACCCCGCGACCACGCCCAGCAACGAGGTGACCCCGGCCCTGCGCCCCTGGCAGATCGAACGCGAGATCAGGTAGATCATGTTCGGCCCCGGCGTCAGTACCATCAGTAACGCGGCGGCGGCGAATATCAGCAGGTCTTGAAGCGGGATCATGGCAAAGTCCTTTGCGTGGATGATCAGGCGATGGCGGTCAGCGAGGCTCGATAAAACGGCAGGATCACATCGCGTGTCAATGGCGCCAAAACGACATCGCCGTCAGTGGCCGGGTCGATCCAGATCACTTCTTCGATTTCCGCTGCCGGGGAAACGTCGGCGTTGATTGTCAGCTGAAAGATATCGGCCTGTACGACACATCCCGGTTCGTTGGCAGCAGGTGCAGAAAACTGACCCAGGAAGATCGCCTGCGCCGGATCGATTTGCAGATCCAGTTCTTCTTCCAGCTCACGGGCCAGGGCATGCACCGGCAATTCATGCGCTTCGATCTTGCCGCCCGGTTGCATGAACGCCGTAGTGCCGCGTTTGCGTACCAGCAGAGTGCGACCGTCCGGGCCGATCAACAGAGCGGCGGCGATGCGGATGATGGAAGTGGCAGCACCGGAAAGCGTCGACATATAAACAAACCCCAAACTCAAAAAACGCCAAGGATCCCACGCAAACCTGCCATACGCCATAGAACCCCCGTAGGAGCTGCCGAAGGCTGCGATCTTTTGATCTTGTTTTTTTCAGGATCAAGATCAAAAGATCGCAGCCTTCGGCAGCTCCTACAGGGGGGGTGAATCGCCGGCCAATTCCACGATTGCCCCGTGCGTAGGTCTGGGCCAGTATGCGCAGCAGCATCCGGCCGGGCATTCAAGGTAAACCGATGACACTTTCCTTCGACGACATCACCTGGCACCGCGCCGTCGGGCAATTGATCGAGGCGCTGGACAAGCCGAATTTCTGGGCGCAACTGGTGCGTTTGCTTGATCAGTACATGCCGTTCGATAGCTGGGTGGCGCTGCTGTTCAGTTCAGACCAACACCCGCAAGTCTTCGCCGCCAGCCCCGGCGTGGAAGGTATCCCGGACGCCCTGTTCGAAGATTACCTGCGCGGCGTGTACCTGCTCGACCCGTTCTATATCGCCAGTCGCGAACAATCGCGCTCGGGGTTGTATCGTCTGTGGGAGGTCGCGCCCGAGCATTTTGAGCAGACCGAGTATTACCAGCGATACTTTCGTCTGAATGTGGTCGCCGACGAAATCCAGTTCAATTGTCAGCTCGAAGGTGATCGCACGTTGTGTCTGTCGCTGGGCAGCAAACAGCGTTTCAGCAGCGAGCAGATTGCCTTGTTGTCACTGATCCAGCCGTGGGTGCTCGCGCTGTTGCGCCAGCGTCTACCCTATGAAACCAACGAAACTACCGCGCCCGCCTCCGCCGATTGGCGGGTGCAACTGGAAACTTCGGTGCAACAACTCAAGGGCGCGCAACTGACCGCCCGCGAACTGGATGTCGGGCGTTTGATGCTCAGCGGTTGCTCCAGTAAAGAAATCGCCCGTAAGCTGGAAATCTCCGTAGAAACCGTGAAAGTCCATAAGAAACACATGTACAGCAAGCTGGGGATCAAATCCCAGTCCGAGCTGTTTTCGATTTTTCTTCAGGCACAAAACGCCTGAAAAGATCGCAGCCTGCGGCAGCTCCTACAGTGGGCAAGCCATGCACTGACTTGTAGGAGCTGCCGCAGGCTGCGATCTTTTGAACCTGAGTCCGAACCAAGGAAACCGTATGAGCCTGTCACTCCTGAGCCGCTACGCCTTCTTTGCCGTCTGCGTGATTTTCACCCTCGCCAGCCTGCCTTTTCTCGACCACGACTGGCTGTGGCCGATCACCGCCGTCACCGGTGTCCTCAGCCTGATCGGTGTGTTCGACCTGCTGCAGACCCCGCACGCGGTGCGCCGCAACTACCCGATCCTCGGCAACATCCGCTACCTGGTTGAAGGCATCCGCCCGGAAATCCGCCAATACCTGCTGGAATCCGACAGCGACGCCCTGCCCTTCTCCCGCGCCCAGCGCTCGCTGGTTTACTCGCGAGCGAAAAACGAAACCGCCGACAAACCGTTCGGCACGCTGATCGACGTTTACCAGTCCGGCTTCGAATTCATCGGCCACTCGATGCGTCCGGCGCCGTTGAGCGATCCGAACAGTTTCCGCGTTACCGTCGGCGGCCCGCAGTGCTCGCAGCCGTATTCGGCGTCGGTGTTCAACATCTCGGCGATGAGCTTCGGCTCGCTCAGCGCCAACGCCATTCGTGCGTTGAACCAAGGCGCAAAACTCGGCAACTTCGCCCACGACACCGGCGAAGGTAGCATCAGCCCGTATCACCGGGAAAACGGCGGCGACCTGACGTGGGAACTGGGCAGCGGCTACTTCGGCTGCCGCACCAGCGACGGCCGGTTCGACCCGGAGCGCTTCGCCACCCAAGCGCAAAACCCGCAAGTAAGGATGATCGAAATCAAGATGAGCCAAGGCGCCAAACCCGGCCACGGCGGCATCCTGCCGAAACACAAAGTCACCAAAGAAATCGCTGAAACCCGTGGGATCATGATGGGCGAAGACTGCGTATCGCCATCGCGTCACAGCGCGTTTTCCACGCCGATCGAAATGATGCATTTCATCCAGCAACTGCGCGAACTGTCGGGCGGCAAACCGGTGGGCTTCAAATTCTGCCTCGGCCATCCTTGGGAGTTCATGGGCATCGCCAAAGCCATGCTGGAAACCGGCATCCTCCCCGACTTCATCGTCGTTGACGGTAAAGAAGGCGGCACCGGCGCGGCGCCCGTGGAATTCACCGACCACATCGGCGTGCCGATGCGCGAAGGTCTGCTGTTTGTGCACAACACCCTGGTTGGCCTTAATCTGCGCGACAAGATCAAACTCGGCGCCAGCGGCAAGATCGTCAGCGCCTTCGACATCGCCAGCGTGCTGGCCATCGGCGCCGACTGGGCCAACTCGGCGCGCGGCTTCATGTTCGCCATCGGCTGCATTCAGTCGCAAAGTTGCCACACCAATAAATGCCCGACCGGCGTCGCCACACAGGACGCTTTGCGCCAACGTGCGCTGGTGGTTCCGGACAAAGCGCAGCGGGTGTTCAACTTCCATCGCAGCACGCTGAAAGCGCTGGCGGAAATGCTCGCGGCGGCGGGGCTTGAGCATCCGTCGCAACTGTCGGCCAAGCATCTGGTGCGACGCATGTCGGCAACCGAGATCAAGCTGTTTTCCGAGCTGCACGTGTTCTTGAAACCCGGTGAATTGCTCACGGGCGAAGTGAGCGGCGCATTCTATTCGCGGATGTGGCAGATGGCGCGGGCGGACAGTTTTGAGCCGAATGAAATCGCAGCGGCATAAGGTTGAATGCGCCAGTCTTAACCACAGGCTGGCGCCTCAAATTTCATACTCGCGAAACAATACAAAGCGGAAAAAACAGTACCCGAGCAATAGATTCAGCACGGTAAAGGACGCCACTGTGATCAGCCCGTGCAGCGCGTGAGCATCGCCAATCAAGCCGATGCCCACACTCACGCCAGCCATCACACAGATGAACAGCAGATAGCTGAGCAGTGACGTTCCAGTCTCGAAGGTGTAAAGCATGTTCACGTACAGCGTGAACGCCGCCGCCACGCAAAACGCAGCGAAGTTACTGGCCGCCTGGGACAAGCCACCGGCACTGCACATGACGAAAAATACCTGCCAGTGGATCAACGCATCGGCCAGGCCGATGACCATCAATGCAGAGAGTCCTTTCATAACCGCTCCTCGCCACCCGGGATTGGACAGAGGCATACGCTAAGCCCGCTCCCCCCTTTGGTCTACTGTCAGAAATTACAGTTAGAGGATCCCTTCCGACGAGCGGTGCGGCGGCTTGTTTATAGAAAGCAAAAGATCGCAGCCTCCGGCAGCTCCTACAGGAAACACGTTCCAAGGCAGGCGCTGCCGAAGGCTGCGATCTTTTGTTTCAGAGGCTATGAATCAAGAAGCCGAACGCGCCGCACCTTGTGTGACTTGCGTCGGCTGCAGCTTGAACACGTAGAACAACACGGTCAGCAGCACCAGGAACGCAGGCCCCACATAGAGCGCCACGCGGGTGTCCGGGAAGTACGCCATCAGGCCGACCACCAGCACCAGAAACGCCAGGGCAAAATACGAGCTGACCGGGTACAGCCACATCTTGTACTTGAGGCCGGCACGCTCGCTGGCGCTCAGGCCTTTGCGGAATTTCAGCTGGGCCAGCAGGATCATCACCCAGGTCCAGATCGCGCCGAAGGTTGCAATCGAAGTCACCCAGACGAAGACTTTTTCCGGCACCAGATAGTTGAGCATTACGCCCAGGAGCAACACCGCAATCGACAGCAGCAATGCACGACGCGGCACACCGTTGTTCGACGTCTTGGCGAAACCGGCCGGGGCCTGACCGTTCTGCGCCAGGCTGTAGAGCATGCGCCCGGTGCTGAAGATGCCGCCGTTGCACGACGACAGCGCCGCGGTGATCACCACGAAGTTAATGATGCCGGCAGCGGTTTTGATGCCCAGACGTTCAAACGTCATCACAAACGGGCTGCCCTGGGTGCCGATTTCATTCCACGGGTAGATCGACAGAATCACGAACAACGCGCCCACATAGAACAACAGAATCCGCCAGAACACCGAGCCGATCGCGTCGGGAATGGTCTTCTGCGGGTTCTTCGCTTCACCGGCGGTCAGGCCGATCATCTCGACGCCCAGATAAGCGAACATGACCATTTGCAGGGACATCAATACGCCGGTCACGCCGTTAGGCATGAAGCCGCCGTGGGCCCACAGATTGGAAATGCCCAGCGCCACGCCGTCATTGCCGAAACCGAAAGCGATGATGCCGACGCCGCCGATGACCATGGCAATGATGGTGACGATCTTGATCAGCGCGAACCAGAATTCGAATTCACCGAAGGCTTTTACCGCGATCAGGTTGATCGAGCCCATGCTGATCAGCGCCGCGAGGGCCCAGATCCAGCGCGGTACGTCGGGGAACCAGATGCCCATGTACACGGCCACTGCAGTGATTTCGGCGACGCAGGTCACCAACCACAGGAACCAGTAATTCCAGCCAGTAAGGAAGCCCGCCAATGGGCCGAGGTAGTCTTGCGCATAGCGGCTGAACGAGCCGGCGACCGGGTTGTGCACGGCCATTTCGCCGAGGGCGCGCATGATCACCAGGATCGCCAGGCCGCCAAGAATGTAGGAAATCATGATCGCCGGGCCGGCCATTTCGATGGCCTTGGCCGAACCTAGAAACAGACCGACGCCGATACAGGCACCGAGCGCCATCAGGCGAATGTGCCGTTCGCCGAGTTCGCGTTTGAGCGGACCGCCCTGAGCGGTTTCGCCGTGAGGCAGGTGATTGCCGACTGGCATGGGGTACAACCTCGTCTTGTTATTGGATATGACCACCGAGTGTCGCAACGTTGGCGGGTAAGCCTTGGCTGCCGTGAAACCGCGTCGGCCTCGTGGGCAAACGCGTCTTGTAGGACAAAACCTGCAAGATCAGCGGGGCGTGCAGTATAAAAAGCCTTGGGCAGGGCTTTTCACTCTATAAACC
The DNA here is from genome assembly GCF_044753305.1 of Pseudomonas sp. NPDC088429. Lineage (NCBI taxonomy): Bacteria > Pseudomonadati > Pseudomonadota > Gammaproteobacteria > Pseudomonadales > Pseudomonadaceae > Pseudomonas > Pseudomonas sp. NPDC088429. The sequence goes on from NZ_JBIVMX010000033.1 coordinate 26,043, forward strand.
ACAACATTCAGCGACAACTCTCGGCAAAAGCCCGGTTTGCGGAGAGGCATTCCCTGCTTCACGTAGGAATATTCGCCGCCGAAAAAGGCGCCGAGTATTGCACAGCATTGGTGCATCGTCATGCCCCTGCCTAGGTGCAATTGCTCTTGCGAAGGCTCTAGCGCAGAACTGCTGGAGGGCTCCGCTCTACTTGTGGCGAGGGAGCTTGCTCCCGCTCGGCTGCGCAGCAGTCGTAAAATTTGCCACCCCGATCATTCAGGCAATCCGGGATTACTGCGTTTGGGCCTGCTGCGCAGTCCAGCGGGAGCAAGCTCCGTCGCCACAGGGGGGCGGCGTGTTTGGGTAGTCCTGCTTGAATCGAGGAAACGACCGACGTCATGCCCCTGCCTAAGTCCAGTTGATTTTGCGAATGCTCTAACTCAGAACTCCTGGAGGTCTCCGCTCTACTTGTGGCGAGGGAGCTTGCTCCCGCTCGGCTGCGCAGCAGTCGTAAAACCTGCCACCCCGATCATTCAGGCAATCCGGGATTACTGCGTTTGGGCCTGCTGCGCAGTCGAGCGGGAGCAAGCTCCCTCGCCACAGGGTTTGCTGTGTTCAGGTGTTTCTGCGTGAAATGGGGAAACGTCCGACAGCCTTCTCAGCTTCATGTAGGAAGGTGAGCAACTAGCTTGAAAGGAGATCAATCAAACAGGACGCAATGGAATGCGCAAACAGTTGAACTCGCATCGACTCCGCCACGGGCGTTGCTCTGAATCGGGGCGTGCTTACCTGATTACCGCAGTGGTACATGGACGGGCAAAGATCTTCAGTGATTGGCAGATCGGACGCCTATTGGTAAGGGAGCTTCAGCAAACTCATGAGAAAGGCTGGGTCAACTCGATCGCCTGGGTAGTGATGCCGGATCATATTCATTGGCTGGTTCAACTCGAAGGCTGCGGTATGGAACAGCTGATGCAGGTCATCAAATCCCGCAGCACGCTCACCATAAATCGCAAATTGAACCGGCAAGGCGCATTCTGGCAAACCGGCTATCACGACCGCGCTATCCGCGATGGTGAGGATCTGCGTCCCTTCGCCCGCTACATTGTCGCCAATCCTTTGCGGGCCGGTTTGGTAAAGAAAATCGGTGACTACCCTCTCTGGGATGCCTGCTGGCTATGACTTGCGCTACACCACAGATAATTTGTCAGACCATTGAACAGGCTCTAGCGACAAGATCCGCAATGCTTCCAGATTTGTTCAGCACTTTCCCCCACCCCAACCCGTCACAATTTTTTCACCACTGCCAACCACCGTCTAAGCTTCAAACAAGTCCGATCAATCTGCGTGAATGGATCAATCGACTATGGGCGCTTTGTGGCAAACCGATTCGAGTAAATCTGTGGTTCCGACTGAGAGTGTGGATCAAGCGCCTGTCCCCGAAAAACCACGCCGTCCCCGGCATGGCTGGAAGGCTTTTTGGTTATTGCTGCTGATTATTGCAATCGTGGTGGGAATGGCTGCGGCCAAGGAAATGCGCACCTCGCGTTTCCAGTCGAGTGAGCTGAGCAAATTCGCCGCCTCGCTGACCTACAAACTGGAACCGGGCCCCAGTGAAGCGATTCACTACCCCGGCAACGGCCCTTTCGATTTGCGCCTGGGTTACAGCGCCCTCGATGAATTCCTGCCGCGTCTGCTCAAGCGCAATTACGTGATCACCGAGCAGACCCGCTTCTCCCCCGCCCTGCTCAGCTACACCGGCAAGGGCCTGTTCGTGCCCTATTCGGAAAAGATTCAGGCCGGCCTGACCATCACCGATTGCCGCGCCGCGCCGCTGTACAAATACAACTATCCGCAACAGCTCTACTCGAACTTCGCGGCGATCCCGCCGGTGGTGGTCAGCAGCCTGTTGTTTATTGAAAACCGCTTTCTGCTCGACCCTAAACAACCCCGTGCCAACCCGGCGGTGGACTGGCCGCGCTTCGGCATGGCGGCGTGGTCGCAAGTGGCGAAGTTGCTGCACCTGCCCGGCCAGTCAGCCGGCGGCAGCACCCTGGCCACGCAACTGGAAAAATATCGGCACTCGCCGGATGGGCTGACCGTGTCGGGCGCCGAGAAGATCCGCCAGATGATTTCCGCCAGCGTGCGCGCCTATCAGGACGGCCCGGACACCTTGGGCTCGCGGCAGAACATCGTCCGCGATTACCTCAACAGTGTGCCGCTGTCGGCAGTCCCGGGGCACGGTGAAGTGCACGGCATGGCCGAAGGTTTGCGCGTCTGGTACGGCAGCGATTTCAACAAGGCCAACGAACAACTCAACAGCCCGGCCACCGACCCGAAAACCATGGCCGACAAAGGTCTGGCCCTGCGTGAAATGCTCTCGCTGATGATCGCCCAGCGCCGTCCTTCGCACTACTTGACCAAGGGCCGCGAAGAACTCGCCGACCTCACCGACAGCCACCTGCGTCTGCTTAAACAGAACGGCGTGATCGACAGCGCATTGGCCGATGCCGCACTCGCCAGCAAGGTCACCTATCGCGACTGGCAAACTCAGCCGACCATCCAGCCAATCGAAACCAATAAAGGCATCAGTGTCGCCCGCAGCCGCTTGGCGAGCATGCTCAACCGTCCGCTGTACGACCTCGATCGCCTTGACCTCTCGGCCACCAGCACCCTGCAAGGCGACCTGCAAATGCAGGCCACCGAGTACCTGAAAAAACTCGCCGACCCGGCCTTCGCCGCCGAAATCGGCCTGATGGGTGAACGCCTGCTGACGCCCACCAGCACCACCCAGGTTCGCTACAGCTTCACCCTGTTCGAGCTGACCCCGGACGGCTCGCGCGTGCGCATCCAGACCGACAGCACCGATCAGCCGTTCGACATTAATGAAGGCAGCAAACTCGAACTCGGCTCCACGGCGAAAATGCGCGTGCTGACCACTTACCTGCAAATCATCTCCGAGCTGCACGACAAATACGCCGGCATGTCGGTACCGGAACTGAAGAAAGTCGACGTGCCGGATCAGGATCGACTGAGTCGCTGGGTCATCGATTATCTGGTGCAGAACAAGGATCGCGACCTGTCGAAAATGCTCGGCGCCGCGCTCGATCGCAAATACTCGGCGAGCCCCGGCGAAGCGTTTTTCACCGGCGGCGGGCTGCACTTTTTCCACAACTTTCGCAAGGAAGACAACGGCCGCCTGCCGACCCTGCGCGATGCCCTGCGGGAGTCGATCAACCTGCCGTTCATTCGCCTGATGCGCGATGTGGTGCGCTACGTCACCTACTCCGGCCCGAACAGCAGCGCCGAATTGCTCAAGGACGACCGCGACCCTCGGCGTCAGGAATACCTGGCCAATTTCGCCGACCGCGAAGGCACCGCGTTCCAGCTCAAGTTCTGGAAAAAGTACAAAAACAAGGACACCCAAGCGCGCCTCGAAACCTTCCTCGACAGCATGCGCCCGACCCCGATCCGCATGGCCGCCGTGCACCGTTATCTATTGCCGGATGCCAGTCAGGAAGACTTCAACACCTTCGTCCGCGCTCACCTCAAAGGCGCCAAGCTCAACGAAAAACTCACCGATGATCGCTTGATCCGCCTCTACGATTCCTACGGCCCGGGCAGCTATGATTTGCCCGATCAGGGCTTCATCGCCAAGGTGCACCCGCTGGATCTGTGGATGATGGGTTACCTGCTGCACAACCCGGACGCGACTTTCAGCCAGATCGTCAAAGCCAGCCAGTTCGAGCGTCAGGAAGTCTACAGCTGGCTGTTCAAGAGCAAACACAAAGGCGCGCGCGACAGCCGCATTCGCACCATGCTCGAAATCGAAGCGTTCCTTGAAATTCACCAGCGCTGGCAGAAAGTCGGCTACCCGTTCGACCACTTGGTGCCGTCGCTGGCGACCGCGATCGGCAGTTCCGGCGACCGTCCTGCGGCGCTGGCCGAGTTGATCGGCACCATCCTCAACGACGGCGTGCGCATGCCGACTTTGCGCATCGACAGCCTGCATTTCGCCGCCGGCACGCCGTACGAAACCCTCGTGACCAACGACCCTCACGTCGGTAAACGAGTGATGCCATCCGAAGTCGCCACGGCCATGCGCGAGGCGCTCTCGCAAGTGGTCGACTCCGGCACCGCCAAACGGGTTTCCGGCAGTTTCAAAACCGCCGACGGTACGCCGTTGGTCATGGGCGGCAAGACCGGCACCGGTGATAACCGCATCGAAGCGATTGGCTCGGGTGGGCGGATTCTCAGCTCGAAATCGATCAACCGCACCGCGACCTTCGTGTTCTACATCGGCGACCATCATTTCGGCACGCTGACGGCGTTTGTGCCGGGCCGTTCGGCGGAGAACTTCAAGTTCACCTCGGCACTGCCCGTGCAGGTGCTCAAAGGCATGGCGCCGATTCTGTCGCCGTATCTGCAGCCTGACTCCCACACCCGCTGCGAGGTGCCTGTCGTCGCCCAGCGCAATTGAAATATTCGGTAAATCCCGCAAACACTGCGATACACAAACGATAACTATGTATCGCATGCCCCCCTCAGCAGCCGCGCAAACTGACATCCTTTCTACGCCAAAAGGATTTTGCGCATGTCTGATTCCCGTGCTCGGGGTATTCACTTCGAGACCTTGAAAAAGGCCATTCCCCACGTGCTGATCAAGGCCTCGGCAAAACGCCGGGCCGAACTGCGCGAGATCCGGCCGGTGCTGCCGGCCTGGTTCACCAAGGCGTCGTCGGGCCAACAACAGACACTCAAGGACGCCACCGAAGCCCTGCACCTGCGCCAGAACCATCGGGATGCCCTGTTCGACAAAATCCAAAGCATCGACAGCTTTGCGAAAAACCTGCTGGAACCTGAACTGCAAAAACTCGACCCGGGGTTCGATGCCGACAACACTTGGCTGCGCTTGTACGCGCCAAAAAGCCTGGGCATTTTCGGTCTCAAAAGCGAAGCACTGACGGTTAAAACCCTCTCACTGCTGCAAGCGGCGCTGCACAACTTTGAATATGACGAAACCCGGCCGGGGTTCTATGACACGAGTTCGTGCTTTATCAGCCGCCCCGATGCCAATGGGCACTTTGAACCCATTGCCACCCCGGTCAGCGTCGACGTATTCGCGCGCCTGTGTCGGCGTCTGAATATCGGCGAGCAATATCAGCGCTACCTGAAAGACTTTCTGCGCCCGACCGGCAACCGCCTCGTCGAGAATCTGTTAAGCCAGATCAACGGCGACTACCACAAGCAATCACTGCACACTGCCGCCTGTCTGGCGCTAATCAAGAAAGACATCGGTCAGAGCGACTTCAACCAATTGATGAAAGTCGTCAACGGCGACAGCGTCGTCATGGACGGCAAAAAACAACTGCGCTTTCGTGGTTTGAGCCTGATGGGGCTGCGCCTGAACGGCTGCGTACTGTTTGTGCCGTGCGAGTTCCAGCGCTACAGCGACGGGCCGCTGATGGCCTGGATTCCCGGCGATCCCGAACACCCGCTCAAGCGCTACCCGAGCTATCAGGCATTCCAGCAAGAACTGACCCGCCAACTGACCGCCCGCCCCTCTGGCAATACAACAGGCCCCGATTCCGGCAAACCGAGCGCCTATCAACTGTTCTTCAGCCGCTTCGTTACGCAGAAGGACAAACCCTACTATTTCCGCCGCTTCAACGAGACCGTCAATGACGGCCCCCCAAAGTCGTTCGCAGAAAAGTGGCGACATCACGAACTGGTGCGACTGGGTGAACGGTTGGTGCTGCACGTCGACATTCCACCGCCACCTGAATCCGGCGTGCGTCAGGTTCCGCTTGAAGCGCCGAACTTTCACATCATCGACTGCAACCTGCCGGGCAAAGGCTTGTGGGAGGATTTCGACCTGTGGCCAGTGCTGCACGAAGCGTCGCTCGATCAGCTGATTAACGACGCCAGAGTCATCGCCGTGCCCAATGCCGATGAGGACGCCAAGGCGCGTTCGGAGCGCTGGGCCAATTACCTGAATATCGGCTTTATCGCCCTCGACGCCTTTGCGCTGGTCGTGCCCGGATTGGGCGAACTGATGCTGGTGGTGACGGCAGGACAATTGCTTTACGAGGTATTCGAAGGTGCTGTGGAGTTGAGTGAAGGAGACCGCGATGCAGGCTGGGCCCACTTGACTGATGTCATTGAAAATCTCGCGGCGGGCGTCGCGCTGGCACCGGTTTTTCACTTCACCGTTTCACCTTTCATCGAAAGCTTGAAAGCGGTGCGCTTGCAGAGCGGAAAGACTCGCCTTTGGAAGCCCGATCTGACGCCGTACCGATTCAAAGGCAAGCTGCCGCCAGAACTCGCGCGGGGTGAGCACGGGCTGTATACGCACGAAGGCAAATCCCTGCTGCGGGTGGACGGGCACCATTACGAAGTGTCCGCACAAGCGACCACCGATGCGATGGTGGTACGCCACGCCACACGTTCGAATGCCTTTGAAGTGCCGGTTCGACACAACGGTTCCGGTAGTTTTGTACTCGAAGGTGAAACCCCTAGAAGCTGGGACGACACCACGTTGATGCGTCGCCTGGGCCATTCGGTCGAAGCGTTTACGGATCCGCAGAAACTGGAGCAGATTCGACAAACCAGCGGCACTTCACCCGACGTGTTGCGCCGCATGTACCACGACAATGCGCCCATACCGCCGCTGCTGGCCGACACCGTGCAGCGTTTCAATATCGAGCGCGACGTACAGACTTTCGTCGACAACGTCCGCAGCGATGATCCGGTTATTCGGGCCCGGGCCGGACGCGATCCGGCCAGTCAGTTGCAGATCATCGAAGCTCAAGGGCTATGGCCCGCCGACGTCCCCTTGCGTGTCAGCAACAATCGCGGCGAAACACTCTGGCAATCAGCGGCGGCCAGATCAGTGCAAGGCAAAAAACTGGTAGTTCAGTTGAGCGATCAGCAACTGCGCGGCGGCCAAGGTTTGAAAACAGTCCTGCAAACACTGGAAGCCAATGGTGCACCGATTGCCCTCGACGTAGCGTCAGAAGAGCGAGAGGCGCTTCTGCAAACACGCATCGCCGACACGGCAAACAGTCTGCGTCGGCAATTATTCGATCAGCGTTACCGCGCTCAGAAACGTCCGTTGAGCCCGGCGCAAACGGTATTGACCGAAGCATTCCCTACGCTGCCGGTGCCGCTCGCCGACACGTTGCTGGGCAACGCCACGCATGCTGAACTCGACGTGTTAAACCAGCAACAACACTTGCCATTGCGGCTTAAGCAACTGGGCGCCGAATTGCAATTTGAAACCCGCACCACTCACGCCTGGCAAGGTTTTCATCATGACTGGCTGGCAACCGCCGACACCGAGCGTCTGGCTCTCAATGCCCTGCGTATCCACAGCGATGCGCTGGCACAACTGCGCATCGAAGTACGCCAGCAATCGCTGCAGGGCGAGCTGATTTGCAGCGTTGGTGCCGAAGACGCCACGACCGTACATGCGCTGGTCAAGGATGCCGATTCTCGTTACACCGCCCACGACGCTCAAGGTCAGCCATTGCAAGACCCGCCCGGCGACCTGTTCCAGGCAATCCTCGTCGCCCTGCCCGCTGACCAGCGCCAGGCGCTGGGTTATCGACTCGATGGCGCCGCCGATTTCAAACAGTGGATCATGGCCAAAACCGAGCCCGCGAGCGTACGTCGCACCCTGCTCGCCGAACCTCCGATCAGCAACACCGTAACGACTGAAACCACTATTTTGCTGGGTGGCCCAGGTTATTCCAGAGTCGGGCAGACCCTGCTCGAGCGTATTCGGGACATTTATCCGCACCTCAATGAAAACGAAGTGCAAGGTTTTGCCCGCGAGCTGAGCACTCAGGGCGATGCCGAGTCTGGCATCCGGCGGATCGAAAACGACCTCGACACATTGCGCATCGCCCTCGACACCTGGCGCTTCGAGGAAGTGATCAACTGGAATTCCGGCAACGGTGGCACGCACAATCTGGCGTTTATGCTCGACGGCGGCCTGCATTTGTCCGAAAGACTGATGGCCTGTTTTGAACGCAAAGCCACGGTGTTCGGCGAGCGCAGCGTTGCACCGCAATCCGGCTATACGCTGGATCTTTCATCCGAAATGCGTCGTTATAATCTTGAGCACTGGTGGAAAAAACTGCCTGATCTCAAGCCCTACCTTGATCAGATCACCACCCTCTCACTCGACAACGTGCCGCTCGCCACCGATGGATCGGGCCTGCTCAAGGACTTTCATCACCTGCGCCAATTGAGCGCCAGAAACTGCGAGTTGAAGCAACTGCCGAAAGACATTGGCCGCATGCGCCAACTGGAAACCTTGCGCCTTTCGGGCAACCAGATTCAGTTAACACCGCAAACGGTGGAGCAACTGAAAAACCTCACGCGCCTGCAAACCCTGCGCCTGGATCTCAACCCTTTGGGCCTCGCCCCCAATGTCAGCCGCATGCCACGTCTGAGTATCCTTACGCTGAACGAAACCGGGCTAAAAACCTGGCCTGAGGGACTGTTTGAAAAGTACCGACCGCGCCAGTTCTTCCTCGACATGCTGGGCAATCCGATCGAGCAAATCCCGCATGTCGTGCCGGGCTCCAACAACGCCTTTATCGTCGCCCGCACCCGTCTGATCGCCAGTGAGCTGTCCGATATCAATCGTGTTCTCTACGAGAACTATCGCACCTCCGTCGGCCTTATCCCTGAGCATGTAGCGTCGGCAACCACCACCGAAATGATAAGACGCTGGCCTTTGAAGACCGATGCGTTATTCAACCGTATGCCTGGAACCGGCATTTATCGCCCGGAAGCCTGGCCCGATCTGGCTTCGGAACCCAACTCGCGGGGCTTCTTCAAAATCATCAATGACCTGACCCAATCAGCGGACTATCGCGCCGGCGGCTCGGCACTGGAGCAATTGAGCGACCGTGTCTGGCGGATGATCCATGCAGTCGATATCGACAAAAACCTGCGTCAGGATCTGTTTGAAATGGCTGTCGCTCCGGTCAATTGCCGGGACGCCGGGGCGCAGGTATTCAATCAGATGGGCATTAAGGTGCTGGCGGCCGAAGCCCGCTTGTCTTCGACCTCAAGAGAAATGCTCGAGCAAAAACTGGTGACATTGGCCCGAGGCGCTGCGCGACTGGATAACGTCAATGACGTCGCCCAAGCGGATATTCAGAGCCGTGGCGGTGATCCGGATGTCGTCGAGGTGTATCTGGCTTATCAGACGGGACTGGCGCAGCGTTTGGATCTGCCGTGGCAGTCGCAGGATATGCTCTACCGTTTAACCGCCGGGGTCGATCAGGCCAAAATCGATTTGGCCTTTGAAACGGTGAAATCGATGGAGGCAGGCGACGGCCTGATCAATCGCATGCTCGAACAACCATTCTGGGTCGACTACCTGCGTGAGGTATACCCCGAGCGTTACTACGCGAACAAAATCACCTTCGAAGAAAAAGCTTCGCAACTGGACGATCTGCGCACCGCGCAAGCCGAATGGGCCGGGTCGATCGATCCGTACCGGCAAAAAGCGGCTTTGCGTGACGAGATCAAGGATCTGGCGCGGCGGTTAGGCGTGACCAAGGAGCAAGTGCTGACCGGGCAACCCATGCCGGACTCGCTCTATGAATCGCTGATCACGGATCTGGGCGATCAGGAGCAACAACTGAGCCGCCAACAGACCCGTGACGCCTTGAAAAAATACGCACTGTTACCCGGTTAACCGATCTCGGAATCCCAGATGACCGTGACGTTGCCTTTGTACGTCGCGGCGCCGCCGGACAACATGTGTTCGACATCCGCCTGCTCGACCGCGAAGTGCAACGTCCCCGGTTTGCGGTCAACGTAAACGCCCGGCTGGAACAGTTCGGTACCTGTGCCGCTGACCCGCAACGGTTGGCGGATTACTGCGCCGCCATCTGCCGATGTCAGACCAGCGGGCAACGTAACTGCAACCTGCAACGGTACGGAACGACCTCCTCGTTCCTCCAGACCACAGGTATCGCCCACCGCGAACTCGCACGTCATCTGCATTTTGAAACGTGAGCTTGTCGAGATATTAAAGGTCTGGTCACGGAACAGACGCGTCGGCTTACGTCCCTGATTCAGCCAGGCCTGCCAGCCGCCCAGAGGCACTAACTCGACACGAGTGCCACCCGGTGGAATATCGACTTTAAGGATGTGCTGCACCTCTAGCTCAAAATTCAAGGTCAATGCGGAATCGGTTGGCAACATGATGTCGCCAAAATCGAAATCCGCTCCTTGTCCTAGGGTGTAGGTCAGGGTGCCAATGTATTTCCCCGAGGACATTGCCAGTGGGCTGGGTGTTTGCAGGCCGTCAATCAATTCCCTGATCGGTAGCCGGTTTTGACCAGATCAGCCGACCTCGGAATCCCAGACAACCGTGACGTTGCCTCTATACGTGGCAGCCTCGCCGGACAACATGCGTTCGACATCGGCCTGCTTGATATCGAAGTGCAGGACTCCCGGTTTGCGATCAACATAAATTCCGGGCTGAAAAAGCTCGGTGCCCACGCCACTCACCCGCAACGGCTGGCGAACGACCGGCTGGCCGCCCGCCGAGGTCAGGCCGGTGGGCAAAGTCACCGCAACTTGCAACGGCACGATGCGACCTCCAGGTTCCTCAAGACCGCAGACATCACCCAGGGTGAACTCGCACGTCATCTGCATTTTGAATTGCGAGCTGGTCCAGATATTGAAGGTCTGATCACGGAACAATCGCGTCGGCTTGCGGCCCTGATTGAGCCAGGCCTGCCACCCGCCCTCAGGGATCAACTCAACCTTGTTGCCACCCGGAGGGATTTCGACTTTGAGCATGTGCTCGACGACCAGGGTGAAATTGAGCTTTAGCAGTTCATCATCGGGAATCATCAGATCGCCCATATCGAAATCTTTACCCGGCCCCACCGAGTATTCGACGCTGCCGTAGTATCGACCCGATTTCATTGTCAACGGACTGGGAGTGCGCAGTTCATAGCCGTAAACGAAGTAGCGAAAGAAGAAATCGGGAATCATGAACCGCGCCTGTTTCGCACACGTTCCGGCATTGACCGGGACTTTCCAGAAACTGTTGTAACCTACTTCCCCCACCGTGGCACTGCCCACTCCAATACAGGGAGGCGGAGCCTCACGCCACGATCCACCGGTCCAAAGAATGGACCATGCAAGGGACAAATTTCCGCCTGCCTGCCACTCTACGATCTCCAATACAGATTTACGCAGGGCTGACTCATGACCAATCCCCGCGATACGGAACTCGAGTGTTTCCCTGTCTCCGGATTCGTGCGTCACTTCAATACGCTGCCAATGCGAAGGGACTTTGGCCATTCCCCCTTGGCGAGGATCCGTATGGAAGGCCTGGATAGTTTCACTGGCGTTGAAAACGATGGGCGCGATCAGGGTAAACAGACCTTCCGGCTTGCACTGGCCGGGCAACTGAAGACAAAACCCCTCCGAAGGCGTCTGGTTAACAAACTCGTTGTTTTGCGGATTACCCGAGTCCGGTCGAAACAACGCTTCAATGTCTTTAACCGCCGCCGACACCGACATCACGGCAAAACCGGTCAGCAGCGCAACCGCCCAACGTGCATAAATATTCTTCATGTCCCTTCACCTGTTCAGTCCGGATAATCGGCTATCAAGCACCTGGCAAAACGGCGTTGAACATCATGTTGACGTTGCCGAAATAATTGCCCGGTTTATAAATTCCGTCGTCCGGAACCTGCGGGGTGATTTCCAGCAACACTCGTCGCCCTTGCTTGGCGTCCACCGAAGAAACCACCTCGACCGCCTCGCCAACTTTCAGTACCCTGCCGTTGAACACCACCTGCAGATTGATATCGTGCCGACTCTCGCCACTGGACAGATAAGCCACACCGTCCAGTTGCGCCTCGATTGCCCCGCTCTCGTTTTTCACATCAAAATCCTTGCGCAGACCACCGAGCGTCGAGTTGAGCAAACTCCACGGCAGTCGCTGCTCGCGACTGATCCAGCCAGGGTCTGCCGGCAACACATGGAACCCTGAAGAGGGAATGCTCACCGACACTTCAAACTCCTGCACCTCGCGCGCCGCGTGGGCACAGGTGCAGGCCAGCAACAAACCGGTCAGCGTCACCCGTGCAATTTTTCGCCTGTTCATGATCGTTCCTCTGCCATCCAAATCGCGGTGGGCCTAACCCTTCACTTCGACTTTCTTTTTCGCTGCGCCCTCAATCACCGTGAAGCGGTAATTGCGCCCGGCCTGCTTGTCGAAGCGGAATGTCCGGCCCGCCAGAATGTGGTGTTTGGTGGTCGGCTGGCAGTCCTGTTCGTTGCCCGCGAGACAGTCCTTGAACTCGTCGATGACCACCACGCTGTTGCCGTTATTACGGATTTGATATTGGCCGTTGCCGTCATCGATGACGCTGTCGAACCGGGTGTTTTTCGGCCGCACGAAAAACACCGTGCCGTAACCGGCCAGCACCGTAACGCCGGCCGCGAAGTCTTTTTTGTAGTCCGCCTGCTCTTCATCCGTGAGCGCAAATTCGTCGGCGGCTTCAGGCACCACCGGCACAAAGCGCACGCGGAAATAACGCTCCTGATCGCGCGCGCCCATGTACAACAAGCGTGTGCCTTGAGTGCCGTTGGCCGGCACGATCAGCCGCGCCGGGCTGGCCATCAGGCCGTCGCGTGCCGTGGCACCGGCCTGGGATTGCAGTGGAATTTCACGGGCGGTGCCCTGCTCGTCGAAGATCATTTCAAGGATGTTGATCTTGATAAATGCGGTGCTGTCGCCGCCATTGAAGATGCGTTTCAGATAGGTGCTTTTGTCAGCATCCAGATAGTCGTAGACCACGCCGACGTTGATCTGCGGAGCAGCAAAAGCGAGGGGTGCAAACAAGAAAAAACCAATTGCCAACAAACGTTTCATATTCGATTTGCCTCTGTATTTTCAACACAGCCGCAACGGGCTGTCACAGCGAGTGACGGGTTTAAGGTCGGATCAGCCAGCGGTTTCATTGGCAATAGCGGTGTCCGCCAAGGTGTCCGGCGTGCAGCGCAAATCACCAATCATCAGCACGTTGTTTTCCACCCGGGCGGCATCGGTGTTGAGGCGGAACCGGCAGAGCAATTGATCGCCCTGACGCACTTCCAGGGTCGGCGCACCGGCGTTCATTTCCATCGAGAAGAACCCGTCGACTTCGCTCACGCCTCGGCTGGCGTGGTTGATGATGTGGTGGCCCTTGAGCGGCTGGCCTTTGGGGTCGATCAAGCGGCCGAGCACCGTCAGGGTTTTCATCACGCGGATTTTTCGATAGTCCACGCCGCCCTTGTTCAAGTGGTAACTCGTGCGTGCCGGTTGAATCGCCGCGGCCGGGACGTCGTTGCCTTCGAAGTCGAAGCTCACCGTGCCGTTTTTGTAAGCCGTGATCGGGATGAAATTGCGCCCCGGCCGCAGGTTGGCGCTGCCGCCGCTCAAGTCATCGGCGCGCAGGGCGATGTCGTCCAGATCAGACTCGACATCAACGATCATCCCGGCGCCACCGCGGTCGTGTTGGCTGGTCATGGCGATGTATTGGCCACTCAACGCCACGGTGCTGTCGAGGTTCAAACCGCCGGAAAAATTGTTGTTATACGAAGAGCGCTGAATGAAGCCGTCGCCATTGACCGCGTCACTCTGGAAGCTGCCAGTCCCGGAAAGCCCAAGACCGTAGGTGTCGGTGATCGCAGTGGCCGAGACGCTTTGCAACAAGTGATCCTGCAAGTCTTTGCGATAGGTGACGGAGGCATTGTTGTCACGCCCGCCATCGCGTGAAGTTCGCGAACCGATACTGCCGGAAATCTGCTCGCCCGGCCCGCCCAACGCCAGGCTGACACTCAGGTCGACCCCGCGGTTGCGCGCATCGCCGCTGCTGAAACTGCCGGGGCGGTCGAACACCGAGAGGCGCCAGTTGGCATCGCTGCCAAACAATTCGCCACGCTGCGTCCAGCCGAGGTCGAGACCGACACCTTCGATATTGCCGTCACTGTGCGAAACCCGCGCGTTGATCGAACTTTTGTTGCTGACCCGATGATTGACCGACAACGCCGAGTTGCTGGTCTGGCCGATGAACACGTTGCGCTGCCGTACTCGCGTGCCGTCGGGCAGGGTTTCGTAGGTGTTGGTGGTGTCGAGCCAGCTGCGGTTGTGGGTCAGGAAAATACTGCCGGAGCCGTAGCTGTACATGCCCTGCAGATCGAGGCCGGTGCCGTGGTCTTCGGTTTGGTAAACGTTGCCGAACACGCTGGTATTGTTGGCCAGCGTCCAGTCGATCGAGGTGCCGTATTGCAGTTTTTCGCTGATCTGCCGCCCGGAAAATCCGACGATGACGCGTGGATGCAGCAAGTAGTTGAACGCTGCGCCCGCCGTCATGCCGCCGGAGGCCTGATCGTCCCAGTTGCTCCATAATTTGCTCTCGCGCCCGGCGAACACGTTGTAGCGCCAGCGCTCGTCATGATTGCGCCAGTTGTTCGGTTTGTAGATCAGCTCGGACGTGGTGGAGGTGATCTGACCTTCTTCGATCAAACGCACTTCGACTTCATAAATGCCGCCGGGTAACGGTCGGGTGTCCAGAGTTTGCAGACCGGCGTCGACCGGTTGCGTGTTGATCAACATGCCGTTGCGATAAATCTCTACCGAAGCCTGGCGGTTCGCGGTGACGTAGAGCGGATAAACGCTGGGTTTCGGGTTGTCGATCGCGAGGCTGTCGGAGCTGCCGTACATGGCGCCCACCGCCGTGTCCGGGCTGACACCGAACGAACGTGGCTGGCGAGTCAGGCCTTCGGAATCGGGCATGAAATAGCCTAAGCGAACAAAACTGCCCTGCAGCTCTTTCTGGCTGTAGAGCTCTTGCACGGCGTGATACATCTGCTCATCCGAACCGCCCAGACGGGCCATTTGTACGTTCAGGCTTTGCGTCCAGTTGCCGAGGCTGCTGCTGGTGACCAGACCGTAACGACCACCAAGATCCTGATCCTCACCGCCGTTGAGGTTGAGCTGGTTGCGCACAATCAACCCGGTGCTGCCGGATTTCGGTTGCAGGTAATAGCGCGGCGCCTGGCTGTCGCGCTCGGCATTCTCGGTGACGATCAACACCAGCGAGTTTTCCAGGTTGTAGTGCACGGCGAGCATCTGCTCGGGGCAACTACCCTGACAGGCGCCCAGTGCGACGCCGCGACCGAGATAATCGGCCCATACATCGCGTTCGATGGCACTGAAGTTACTGTCGGTGCTCTCGGTAAATTCGAGCAGGGTGATGCGATCATCGCGAGATAAAACAATCATCGCCTCCCCCAGAAACTGTTGATCCAATTCCACACGCACCGCAAGTGGCACATCAAAGAAGTGCTCTTCGAATTCACTCGGCAACCCTTTTGCCTGCGCCAGCAAGTTACGTGGCGTATGACGGTCATCCGTAGGCGCAGCCAAGGCATTGGCACATAAAAAAAGTGCAAGCGCTGCCGCGATGGGTGTCATCGGAAACATGAACTTAGTTACTCTTTTTGTTTGATCGGCCAAACGCCGACCGAACGCTAATAAATAGCGACCGGCCGGGCGTACCCATTGCCAAAGACTGACAATGGTCGAAAGCGCTTTATTGCGTAATGCGCGGAATGGCGTCGAACATCACCACCGGAGTGGCGGTGTACAGGCCGGATTGGCCGTCGGCCGGTTTGGCCGCGGTGATCACCAGATCGGCACGCATGCCGCCGTTGGATTCGGTGTCGCCGACAACTTCTTCAGACGCGCCGGTGAGGGTTTTACCGTTGAAGGTGTACGTCAGCGCAATGGTATTGGCACCGTTGAACAGAGGCTGTGGGCCACCCTCAACGTAAGCACCGACCGAGCCCTGAGTGTGCTGGATGTCATAGGTGCCGCGCACCGCGGACAATGTTCCGGAGCCAATGACGTAGCGCATTTCTTCGTTTTTACCGAAGTTCGGATCGACCGGCTGTGCGTGGAACACCTTGCTCGGAATGTCCGCGACGATATTGATCGCCGTGCGCGATTCTTCAGCCGCAAAGGCAACCGAAGCACCCAGTGTCAGCATGGCCAGAGGAGTAGCGATTGCAAGTTGCTTGAGCATGATTAACTTCCTGTCATTTCGTTGTGGGAGATGGCTGAAGTCCTGCACCTCATTACAGGTCTGAATAACAAAGCCAGCTGGGCTCAGACATGTAAGAAAGTGGACGTTCAACGCCGAGGAATATTCCGCTATTCCCACCACGAAATAAGCAGGGCGTTTCTGACGCACGCGTAGCCCAAGTGCTATTTGACTTGAAAGAAAAACATCAACTTTCAAGAAAAAAACCTGAACAACTGTAAGACAGGTACTACATCAGGAGAAAATGACAAAGTTGCATGTTATGCAACTTCTGTAAGAACCAAACTACACGCGCAACAAAATAGGGACGATATCGATGCTTTAGAGTAATTAACCAAACTAACTGAAAGTTGTATAGGCATTTATTGTTACCGGCGCGGCGAAAAAAAACTGCTCAGGTGCCCCTTGCGCCTTCTGGGCGCTCGTGCAGACCTGCTCGACCGTTGGTCATTTCAGCTTGATCAAGCCATAAGATATATCTTAAGTTGTATCTAAACACGACGAGAGAAGACTGAAATGAGAGACCATCATTCCCCCCACCGCGAACACGGCGACGGCCGTGACGGCTTCGAAAAACGCCCCGGTCGCGAACGCGGCGGTCGCGGCCCCCGGGTGTTCGCCCCCGGCGATTTGAAATTGCTGTTGCTGGCACTGATCGCCGAACAGCCATGCCACGGCTACGACTTGATCCGCCAGATCGAAGGCATGTTCGACGGCGCCTACAGCCCGAGCCCCGGCGTGATCTACCCGACCCTGACCTTCCTCGAAGAAAGCGACCTGATTGCCGGTGACGCCGAGGGCGGCAAAAAACGCTACAGCGTCACCGAGGCCGGTCGTTTGTCTTTAAGCGAACAAGCCGTGGCACTCGATGGCGTGCGCATGCGCATTGATGTGAGCAAACGCTCGCTGCGCGGCCATGACCGCCCTGCCGAAATCCATGAAGCCGTGCACAACTTGCGCCACGCCCTGCAAATGCACCACGGGCGCTGGAGCCCGGAAGAAATCCTGCGTGTGCGTGACCTGCTCAACGACACCGCGAAAGCCATCGTCGACGGCCCCGCCGTTCAACCTGCCCCGGAGAAAGCCGAATGACTGCAGTCGATACCCAAACCATTCACCGCGTGATGCACGAAATCAAACGCCGCAAGCTTGAAGTGTTGCGCGTGGTTGACCTGACGCCGCGCATGCGCCGCATCACCCTCGGCGGGCCTGAGCTGGCCGGGTTTATCAGCCTGGGCACGGACGATCACGTCAAACTGCTGTTCCCGCAGAACGCCGAGCAGGCCGCCGCGCTGGAAACCATGGTGCTCGGCGCCGGCAAGGACGATGGGCTGAAGCCAGAGATGCGCGACTACACGCCGCGCCGTTACGACCTGGATGCACTGGAACTGGACATCGATTTTGTGCTGCACGGTGACGGCCCTGCGTCGACCTGGGCTGAGCAAGCTGCACCGGGACAATTCCTGCACATCGGTGGGCCGCGTGGCTCGATGATCGTGCCGGACATCTTCGACAGCTATTTGCTGATCGGCGACGAAACCGCCCTACCCGCCATCGCCCGCCGCCTCGAGGGTTTGGCGGCGAATCGTAAAGCGCTGGTGGTGATCGAAGTGGAAAACGGTGCAGAACAGCAAGTGCTGGAGAGCGCGGCGCAGGTCAATGTGATCTGGGTGTTGCGTGAGGGCGGCAAGGACAACCTGCTGAGCACGGTGAAACAGTTGCAGGTGCCCAAAGGCAATCTGTATGCGTGGGTGGCGACGGAGACCAAAGTCTCACGGCAGATTCGTCGGGTGCTGATCGATGAGCACGGGCTGGATGAGCAACTGATCAAAGCCGTCGGCTACTGGCGCGCCGAAGGTTCCGAAGAAAAGTGATATCCCCTGTAGGAGCTGCCGAAGGCTGCGATCTTTTGACGTTGATTGTTCAAAAACAAGATCAAAAGATCGCAGCGTGCCGCAGCTCCTACAGAAGTACGCATTCCAATGTAGGAGCTGCCGAAGGCTGCGATCTTTTGACGTTCATCGCCGAGATCGGTCGAGGCCGATCACCAGCAACCCAATCACCACAAACCCCAGCAATATCCCCCCGGCATTGACGAACACCTGTGGATAACCCAGCACCGCCACATCAATGAACGGATACGCATACGCGCCGAGCAAATGCCCGCGCAGCAAGGCGTAGATGAAGTACACCAGCGGATAAATCAGCCACAGCGGCAGATGCCACAGGCGCAACGTGCCCTTCGGTACGCACACCCACCAATACCCCAAAAACAGCAGCGGCATCAGGTCGTGAAGCAATTCATCGGCAACAAACTGCCAACCTTCCGGGTGCCACAAATGCCGCAGCAAAATGCTGTAGGCCAGGCCGACCACGACAATGCTCACGGCAATCCCGCTGCTCACCCACGGCTGTAGAAACCAACGGCGTGCGGCGGACTCACGCTCGGTCACTGCGCAGGTCAGCACCGTTGCCACCAGCGTATTCGTCCATATCGTGAAGTAACTGAAAAAGCTCACCAGCCCGCCTAACAGACTGGCGCTGACGCTCAAGCGTGCGAAGAAAATCAGGTACAGCTGAATAGCCAACCCCGCCCAACCTAAAACGGCCGCGCAGGTCATCAGGCGATGGCGCCAGACGGCGTCCATCTCAGAGTGGTCGCTTGGTGCGCATCAACTTAACGTACAGACGCTCGACCTTCTCCCGCGCCCACGGGGTTTTGCGCAGAAACGTCAGGCTCGACTTGATGCTTGGATCGCTTTTGAAGCAGCGAATATCAATGCGCTCGGCCAGCCCCGACCATTCGTAATGAGTCACCAAAGCGTTGAGGATCTGTTCGAGGGTGACGCCGTGCAGCGGATCGGGGGTTTGGTCGTTCATGCCAGGCCTTTGGGCGAAGTGAAAAATGCGGAAGCCGCGCACCTTAGCCGAGGGGGTGGTTCGGTGGAAGGGCTTCCTTCAAATGTAGGTCAAGGTCAAAAGATCGCAGCGTTCCGCAGCTCCTACTGGTGCACGCATTTCAATGTAGGAGCTGCCGAAGGCTGCGATCTTTTCGCACTGTTACCAAATCTGAAAGGATGCATGTTCACAAAAGGCCTTTCTCAATTTGTTACAGATCATTATCCTGCCGCCCTTCAGCTGAATCGCTTCACTGCCTGCGACATATTGAAGCGCTCAGTTTGCACCCCGAAAACACCAAAAAAAGACTTATTCATGCCCGATTTTTCCTTCTCCCGAGACAGCGCTATCTCAGCCCTGCGCGCCATCGGTAGCTGCACCGCCCTTGGCCTCGCCACTTGCGCCCAAGCGGCGCCCGCGTTCGACAGTGAATCACCGTACATGCTCGGTGACTGGAACGGCACGCGCACCGAACTCTCGGAAAAAGGCTACGACTTCAAGCTCGATTACACCGGCGAAATGGGCAGCAACCTGCACGGTGGCTATGACCATGACCGCACCGCGCGTTACAGCGATCAGTTCGGTTTGGGCACACACCTGGATCTGCAAAAGATCCTCGGCTGGGACGACGCCGAGTTTCAACTGACCATCACCAAACGCAGCGGCAACAACATCAGCAACGACCGCATCAACGATCCGCGCGTCGGCGGCTTCACCTCGGCCCAGGAAGTCTGGGGCCGTGGCCAGACCACGCGCCTGACGCAGATGTGGTATCAGCAGAAATTCTTCGATCAGAAACTCGACATCAAAGTCGGCCGTTTCGGCGAGGGCGAAGACTTCAACAGCTTCCCGTGTGACTTCCAGAACCTCGCGTTCTGCGGCTCGCAAGTCGGCAACTGGGTCGGCGGCATCTGGTACAACTGGCCGGTCAGCCAGTGGGCGCTGCGCGTCAAATATCACCTGACCCAAGAGTTGTACGCGCAGGTCGGTGCCTACGAGCAGAACCCGTCCAACCTCGATCGCGGCAACGGCTTCAAACTCAGCGGCAGCGGCACCCAAGGCGCGATCCTGCCGATCGAACTGGTGTGGACGCCGAAGCTCAACGGCCTGCCGGGCGAATACCGCGCCGGTTACTACTACAGCAACGCCAAAGCCACCGACGCTTATAAAGATCAGAACGGCCAACCGGCGGCCCTCAGTGGCGAAGCCTACCGCAGCGCGTCGAGCAAACACGGGGTGTGGCTGGGTATTCAGCAGCAAGTCACCAGCGTTGCCAGCGATAACAGTCGCGGTTTGAGCGTGTTCGCCAACGGCACGATGCACGACAAGAAAACCAACGCGATCGACAACTACGTGCAGGCCGGCATCACCTACAAAGGCCCGTTCGACGCGCGCGCCAAGGACGACATCGGTTTCGCCCTCGCCCGCGTGCACGTCAACCCGGCGTACCGCAAAAACGCCGAAGCGACCAACCAGGCCAACGCCGTTTACGACTATGACGATCCGGCGTTCTTGCCACCGCAAGACACCGAATACAGCGCCGAGTTGTATTACGGCGTGCATGTAACAAATTGGCTGACCATACGTCCGAACCTGCAATACATCCGCCACCCCGGTGGCGTGAACGACGTCGACGACGCCCTGATCGGCGGGATCAAGATCCAGTCCTCGTTCTAAAGCAACACGCAGATCCCCTGTAGGAGTGAGCCTGCTCGCGATAGCGGTGTTTCAGGCGACATCTCCAGTGACTGAAACAGCGCTATCGCGAGCAGGCTCACTCCTACAGATGAAATTCGTTAGCTAGACAAGTTTTTATCTGAACCATGCCCACGCTCAATCGTCATCTACAGTGACTACTGCGCGGGACTACTTGAAACGTCACGGAGAATCACACTATGAGCACCGAAAGTGCTTCGAGTCGAAGCCGTCTGCTACCGAGTCTGCTCGGCATTCTGCTTCTGCTGATGGGCCTGGCCATGTTGGCCGGTGGGGTCAAGCTGAGCATGCTCGGCGGCTCGCTGTACTACCTGCTGGCCGGTATCGGCATTGCGCTGAGCGGCATTCTGTTGCTGCTGGGCCGTCGTGCGGCGCTGGGCCTGTACGCCATCGTCCTGTTTGCCAGCACCGTTTGGGCGCTGTGGGAAGTCGGTCTGGACTGGTGGCAACTGGTGCCACGTCTGGCCCTGTGGTTCGTCCTCGGCTTCGTGATGTTGCTGCCGTGGTTCCGTCGTCCGCTGCTGCTTGACGGCCCGGCGCCGATGGGCACTCGCGGTCTGACCGTGGCCGTGGTTCTGGCCGGCCTCACCGCGCTGATCAGCCTGTTCACCCACCCGGGCGAAACCTTCGGCGAACTGGGCCGCGACACCGCCGACACCACCAGCACCGCACCAGCGATGCCCGATGGCGACTGGCAGGCCTATGGCCGCACCGAATTCGGTGACCGTTATTCGCCGCTGAAACAGATCACCCCGGCCAACGTCGGCAAGCTGCAAGAAGCCTGGCGCATCCAGACCGGCGACCTGCCGACCGCTGATGACCCGGTTGAACTGACCAACGAAAACACCCCGCTGAAAGCCAACGGCATGGTCTACGCCTGCACCGCGCACAGCAAAGTGTTGGCACTGGATCCGGACACCGGCAAAGAACTGTGGCGCTTCGACCCGCAGATCAAGAGCCCGGTCGGCTTCAAAGGCTTCGCCCACATGACTTGCCGTGGCGTGTCGTACTACGACGAAGCCGCGTACGCCAAAACTGAAAACGCAGCTTCCGCGGTGATTTCCGAAGCCGGCAAAGCTGTTGCTCAGGCCTGCCCGCGTCGTCTGTACCTGCCAACCGCTGATGCCCGCCTGATCGCCTTGAACGCCGACACCGGCAAAATCTGCGAAGGCTTCGGCACCAACGGTGTGGTTGACCTGACCCAAGGCATCGGCCCGTTCACCGCTGGTGGCTACTACTCCACCTCGCCGGCCGCGATTACTCGTGATCTGGTGATCATGGGCGGGCACGTCACCGACAACGAATCGACCAACGAGCCATCGGGCGTGATCCGCGCCTTCGACGTGCGCGACGGCCACCTCGTGTGGAACTGGGACAGCGACAAGCCAGACGCCACCGAGCCTTTGGCACCGGGCGAAACCTACAGCCGCAACTCGGCGAACATGTGGTCGCTGGCCAGCGTCGACGAAAAACTCGGCATGGTTTACCTGCCACTGGGCAACCAGACTCCAGACCAGTGGGGCGCTGATCGCACCCCGGGCGCCGAGAAATTCAGCGCCGGTATCGTTGCTCTGGACCTGGCCACCGGTAAAGTGCGCTGGAACTACCAGTTCACCCACCACGACCTGTGGGACATGGACGTTGGCAGCCAGCCGACCCTGCTCGACATGAAAACCGCCGACGGCGTGAAACCGGCGCTGATCGCCCCGACCAAACAGGGCAGCCTGTACGTCCTCGACCGTCGTGACGGCACGCCGATCATTCCGATCAAGGAAATCCCGGTACCGCAAGGCGCCGTGAAAGGCGACCACACCGCACCGACCCAGGCCCGTTCGGATCTCAACCTGCTGGCCCCGGAACTGACCGAAAAAGCTATGTGGGGCGCGAGCCCGTTCGACCAGATGCTGTGCCGCATCCAGTTCAAAGAACTGCGTTATGAAGGCCAGTACACCCCGCCGTCGGAACAGGGCAGCCTGATCTACCCGGGTAACGTCGGCGTGTTCAACTGGGGCGGCGTTTCGGTCGATCCGGTTCGCCAAATGTTGTTCACCAGCCCGAACTACATGGCCTTCGTTTCGAAAATGGTGCCACGCGAGCAAGTCGCCGCCGGCAGCAAACGCGAAAGCGAAACCGCTGGCGTGCAACCGAACACTGGCGCGCCATACGCCGTGATCATGCACCCGTTCATGTCGCCACTCGGCGTACCGTGCCAGGCCCCGGCCTGGGGCTACGTTGCCGGTATCGACCTGACCACCGGCAAAGTCGTGTGGAAACGCAAAAACGGCACCAGCCGCGACAGCTCGCCAATTCCGATCGGCTTCACCCTGGGCGTGCCTAGCATGGGCGGCTCGATGGTCACGGCTGGCGGCGTCGGCTTCCTCAGCGGCACCCTCGACCAATACCTGCGCGCGTACGACGTGAACAGCGGTAAAGAGCTGTGGAAATCGCGTCTGCCGGCGGGTGGTCAAGCGACCCCGATGACCTATACCGGTAAGGACGGCAAGCAATACGTTCTGTTGGTTGTTGGTGGTCACGGCTCGCTGGGCACCAAAATGGGCGACTACATCATTGCCTACAAACTGCCGGAATAAGCTTTAGCGGCGGTAAAACAAAGGCGATGTCTCGTGAGGGACATCGCCTTTTTTGTGCACCACATTTCCATGTAGGAGCTGCCGAAGGCTGCGATCTGTTGACTTTGATTTTTAAAAGCCAGATCAAAAGATCGCAGCCTTCGGCAGCTCCTACAGGGTGGAATGGGTTGGCTGTGGGAAATTTGCTCGTCCTACAAATGCTGGTGATTGAACGGAGTTTTTCCCACAAGTCGCGTCGGTTGTGCCTCGGAAGTGGGGTGGATAGGCTCTGAGGGTCGCTGCAAATTCAGCGAACGGGCGTCGCGGCCCGAGCAGTTCATTCGATTTGATGCATAATCGCCGACCCAAACGGGAGCGCTCAGGTGCTTGTTGTTTGGTTTGATGGTGGCTGTGCGCGGGATACCTTCGGGTATGCCGAGATTGCCGAATGGCTCGGTCCGCGAACCTGCGTACAGCTGCCACCCTTTGTCGCGTCGCGGCGATTGAGAGTGACAGCCCCACTCATCATTCGGAGCTTCACCATGATCAAACCAACACCCAATCCGCCCGCAGCGGACGACACCACCCCCTACGAATTCCCCGGCTCAAAAAGATTCCACGACGCCGCCGAACGCGCCCTCGACCACTACCTCAAACCCAACGCCCTCACCCTGCGCTTCCACAAACCCAGCACCATGTTCCAGGTCGCCCCCGATCAAGACAACGAAAGCCTGCTGGTACACGCCTGCGAATCCCTGGCCCAAGCCAGCCTCATGACCAGCGACATCGCCGCCTACATCGAACTGCCGCAGCGAAGGACGATTCTGGCGATCCAGCAAATCATCATGCTCGCCGAACTCGCGGTGAACCGCGCACTGGATAACCACGAAATATCCCACCCCCCCACCCACAACTGAAAAAGCCCCTCACCCTAACCCTCTCCCGGAGGGAGAGGGGACTGACCGAGGTGTTTGGGCGAGATACGCCGACGTGCAATACCGAGCCGAACTCACATTCTGAAAAGCCCAAAAACCGGCCCCCTCTCCCTCGGGAGAGGGCTGGGGTGAGGGGCGACCCCACCAAAAAACCAAAGCCAAACACCCGCTCTTCACCACTCATAGGCCGAGTGTCAGCTCGCCTGCTCTTGATCTTGATCCACGAGCGACGTCGGAAGGCTGAGTGGAGGGATTGATCCGGGGGTGGGAGCGCAGCGACCGTTTGGCGCAGCCAAACACAGCGAGAGGAGGTGCAGCGAAGCAAACCGTAGGCGCTGCCCCCGGATCAATCCCGCAGCGAAGGAACCCCGAGCCCCGGCGAGCGGGCCGCACGCAGGAGCAAAGCCTTTTCGGTTACCTTTTCGGCGTTTGGAAAAGGTGACTCGCCGTAAGGGCGAAACCGCCAGCCGCAACACCCAAAAAAAACGGATATACACCCAAAACCCCAAGAACATGGCCGGCCCAAAGGCCACCAAGCCCAAAGCGTGCCCCCTGTCAAAACCCTGAACACACAAGCAGAAACATCGCCCACCATTGAAACCACCGAAAGCCTGCCCCATCTAAGACCCATACCCCATTGCGCAGGTGCCCCATGAGCGACCAGCAAGAATTCCCCGATCACCCCGACGACTACACCGAAGACGACCACATCGAACACACCTCCTCCGGCAAAGGCCTCGCCCTGCCAGGCCAAAACCTGCCGGACAAGGTCTACATCATCCCGATCCACAACCGCCCGTTCTTCCCGGCCCAAGTCCTGCCGGTCATCGTCAATGAAGAACCCTGGGCCGAAACCCTCGACCTCGTCAGCAAATCCGACCACCACTCCCTGGCCCTGTTCTTCATGGACACGCCCCAGGAAGACCCGCGCCACTTCAACACCGGCGCCCTCCCCGAATACGGCACCCTGGTCAAAGTCCATCACGCCAGCCGCGAGAACGGCAAACTGCAATTCGTCGCCCAGGGCCTGAGCCGCGTACGCATCAAAACCTGGCTCAAACATCACCGCCCACCGTACCTGGTCGAAGTCGAATACCCGCACCAGCCGACCGAGCCGACCGATGAGGTCAAGGCCTACGGCATGGCGCTGATCAACGCGATCAAGGAACTGCTGCCGCTCAACCCGCTGTACAGCGAAGAGCTGAAAAACTACCTCAACCGCTTCAGCCCCAACGACCCGTCGCCGCTGACCGACTTCGCCGCCGCGCTGACCTCCGCCACTGGCCCCGAGCTGCAAGAAGTGCTCGACTGCGTGCCGATGCTCAAGCGCATGGAAAAAGTCCTGCCGATGCTGCGCAAGGAAGTCGAAGTCGCGCGCCTGCAAAAAGAGATCTCGGCGGAAGTTAACCGCAAGATTGGCGAGCATCAGCGCGAGTTCTTCCTCAAGGAACAACTCAAGGTCATCCAGCAGGAACTCGGCCTGACCAAGGACGACCGCAGCGCCGACCTCGAACAGTTCGAACAACGCCTCGAAGGCAAAGTCCTCCCCGCGCAGGTGCAGAAACGCCTCGAAGAGGAAATGAACAAACTGTCGATCCTCGAAACCGGCTCGCCGGAGTACGCGGTCACCCGCAACTACCTCGACTGGGCGACCTCGGTGCCATGGGGTGTGTATGGCGAGGACAAACTCGACCTCAAGCACGCGCGTAAAGTGCTCGACAAACACCACGCCGGCCTCGACGACATCAAGGATCGCATCCTCGAATTCCTCGCCGTCGGTGCTTATAAAGGTGAAATCAGCGGCTCCATCGTGCTGCTGGTCGGCCCGCCGGGCGTGGGTAAAACCAGCGTCGGCAAATCCATCGCCGAATCCCTTGGCCGACCGTTCTACCGCTTCAGCCTCGGCGGCATGCGCGACGAAGCCGAGATCAAGGGCCATCGCCGCACCAAAAACGGCGCGCAGCCGGCCCAACTGGTGCTGGCGTTTAAACACGCCCAACTGAAGAACCCGGTGATCATGCTCGACGAGATCGACAAGATGGGCCAGAGCTACCAGGGCGACCCGGCCTCGGCGCTGCTGGAAACCCTCGACCCGGAACAGAACGTCGAATTCCTCGACCACTACCTCGACCTGCGCATGGACTTGTCGAAAGTCCTGTTCGTCTGCACCGCCAACACCCTCGATTCGATCCCCGGCCCACTGTTGGACCGGATGGAAGTGATTCGCCTGTCTGGCTACATCACTGAAGAAAAAGTCGCCATCGCCAAGCGTCACCTGTGGCCGAAATTGCTGGAAAAGGCCGGTGTGTCCAAGGGCAGCCTGAGCATCAGCGACAGCGCGCTCAAGTCCCTGATCGACGGTTACGCCCGTGAAGCCGGCGTGCGCCAGCTGGAAAAACAGATGGGCAAACTGGTGCGCAAAGCGGTGATGAAGCTGATCGACGACCCGAAAGCGGTGATCAAACTCGGGCCGAAAGATTTGGAAGCGTCACTGGGTCATCCGGTGTTCCGCAACGAACAAGTGCTGTCCGGCACCGGTGTGATTACCGGTCTGGCGTGGACCAGCATGGGCGGCGCGACCTTGCCGATCGAAGCGACGCGCATTCACACGCTCAATCGCGGTTTCAAACTCACCGGGCAACTCGGCGATGTGATGAAGGAGTCGGCGGAGATCGCCTACAGCTACGTCAGCTCGCACTTGAAACAGTTTGGCGGCGACGCGAAGTTTTTCGACGAAGCTTTCGTCCACCTGCACGTGCCCGAAGGTGCCACCCCGAAAGACGGCCCAAGCGCCGGCGTGACCATGGCCAGCGCCCTGCTCTCGCTTGCGCGTAATCAACCGCCGAAGAAAGGCGTGGCGATGACCGGCGAACTGACGTTGACCGGGCATGTGCTGCCGATTGGCGGCGTGCGCGAGAAGGTGATTGCGGCGCGGCGGCAGAAGATTTTCGAGCTGATTTTGCCCGAGCCGAACCGGGGTAATTTTGAGGAATTGCCGGATTATCTGAAAGAAGGGATTACCGTGCATTTCGCGAAGAAATTTGCCGATGTGGCAAAGATCCTGTTCTGACAGTTCTGCGGTGACATGACTACCGCTATCGCGAGCAGGCTCACTCCCACAGGGTTATGCAGTGAACACAGAAATTGTGGACACCGCTGGCCATTGTGGGAGCGAGCCTGCTCGCGAAGGCGTCGGCACAGATACCCCGACTGTCACACTTTGTCTCATCTTCAGTTATGCTCGCCGTTCGTCCTGAACGCCCGGAGCCGCTGACCTTATGTCCCCCACTCGCCTGTTTGTCCCCCTCGCCCTCTCGTTGCTGGCCGCTTGCGCCAGCCAACCGAAACAGAACGTGACCGTGGAAAAACAAAGCGAATGCCCGGTGCAACTCACCAACGGGCAAAACCTGATCATCACCCTGCCAAGCAATCCAACCACCGGTTACCGCTGGGCCATTCAGGATTCCGCCGGTGGCGTGCTGCGTGCACTCAGCCCTGAGGTCTACAGCAATCCGGAAGATGCCGGCGTGGTCGGTGCCGCCGGAATTTCAACCTGGCGCTTCCAGGCGTTCGCGCCCGGCACCGGGCGTCTGCGTCTGACCTCGCAACAGCCGTGGGCGCCGGAAGTGCTGCCGGTGGAAACCTTTGATTGCGCGATTTCGGTGAACTGATCGTGGGTTGGTTGATTCTGGCGCTGATGGGCGCGGTGACGTTTCTTTATGGTTTGAGCACCCACGCGGCGCTCCTGTGTTTGTTGGTCAAACCACTGCCAGTGCTGGCGCTGCTCGGCTGGCTGCATGATGCGCCGCCCAGCGACTATCGGCGCTGGATCAGTCTGGGGCTGATTTTCTCGTTGCTCGGTGATGTGCTGCTGGCGTGGCCGGGGGATTTGTTCGTGTTTGGCCTTGGCGCGTTTCTGGTCGCGCATCTGGCGTATCTGAAGGCTTATCTGAGTGACTGCAAGCGTCTGGCGATGCTGCCGCTGGTGCTTGCCCTCGGTGTTGGCGCGGTGCTGTTGGGAATGCTGATTTCCAGCGGGCTCGGGCCATTGCTGGTGCCGGTGATTGTCTATGGCACGGCAATCAGCGCGATGCTCTGGCGCGCACTTGCCCGACTCGGCACCGATGTGCCGAAACGTTCGGCGTTGCTCGCGGCCGGCGGTGCGCTGGCGTTTGTATTCTCCGACAGCGTGATTGGCATCGATCGTTTCGTATCGCCATTTCACGCTGCGCCATACGTCATCATCCTCAGCTACTGGCTCGGCCAGTGGGGCATCGCCGCCTCGGCGTTCTCCCAGACCAAACGGATCTGATCATTCCCACGCTCCGCGTGGGAATGCATCCTGTGACGCTCTGCGTCACTTGCGCAGGGACGCAGAGCGTCCGGGGCGGCATTCCCACGCAGAGCGTGGGAATGATCAGCCGATCTCTGCAGGAGCTGCCGCAGGCTGCGATCTTTTGATTTACCGCTTTATCAGACAACCCAAGCATCCCCGCGCCCTTTTGGCTAAAATGCCGGCCTTTCCATTTACACCGCCGGAACCGCCGTGAGCAAAGAACCCGATCGCATTTTCGCCAAGCCTCTGGCCCAGGTACCCGACTTCGCCTTCAACGAAGACGTGGTGCGGGTGTTCCCGGACATGATCAAGCGCTCGGTGCCGGGTTACCCGACCATCGTCGAAAACCTTGGCGTACTCGCGGCGCAATTCGCTCAGCCGAACAGCGTGCTCTACGACCTCGGCTCATCGCTGGGTGCGGTCACTCAAGCCCTGCGCCGCCACGTGCGCACCGACGGTTGCCGGGTGATCGCGGTGGATAACTCTGCCGCGATGGTCGAACGCTGCCGTGAATACCTCAACGGTCAGGACTCGATGTTTCAGGAGTTGCTGCCGGTGGAGGTCATCGAAGGCGACATTCTCGCCCTCGACTTCCAGCCCGCCTCGGTGGTGGCGCTGAACTTCACCCTGCAATTCATCGCCCCCGATCAGCGCACCGCGTTGCTATCGCGCATCCGCCAATCGTTGCTGCCGGGCGGCGCGCTGATCCTCTCGGAGAAGCTGCGCTTCAATGATGCCGAAGAGCACGCGCTGCTCACCGATCTGCACGTCGCCTTCAAACGCGCCAACGGTTACAGCGAACTGGAAATCGCCCAGAAGCGCAGCGCCATCGAAAACGTCATGAAGCCCGGCTTTGGTGAAACCCGCCGCCAACACGGGCGGGCGGGGTTGTTGGTGGGGGGGGGGGGTGATTTCGGTTTGGGTTGGGCTTGGGGTGGTGGGG
>NZ_JBIVMX010000034.1:0-52491 GCF_044753305.1 Pseudomonas sp. NPDC088429
CAGAATTACCGACCATTCCATACAGAAGCAGCTTTCCAAGTTTTACGCCTGCAGAACGGGGAGGTGATGAGGGTTGGCGTTGGGCTTTTCCCCGCTGGAAAAACCCTTCGCCAACACCGCTCTGAAGGAACGACTGTGCTCGTGACGCTTTGAAAACAGCTTCTAACGGACATTGGCGCCTTAAAAGGCTGGCTGATTCTACGGCAAAAAAAATTTAAAGGTAAGTTCACCCCTGAACTTTGAGGGGTGATGAATGTTAGACAAAGGGCTAACATGCCGACCTGTTCCGCGTTTCAGTGCCTTTGCCTACTTTATGCCCAATCAGACCATCAAGACCCCCTGCGTCGGCCTCTGCTCCACTGTTTACGGTGATCTGGTGTGCCGTGGCTGCAAGCGTTTCCACCACGAAGTGATCCATTGGAATGGGTACAACGAGGAGGAAAAACGTGCGGTGTGGTTGCGGCTGGAGCAATTGCTGTCACAAGTGATGGCGGGCAAGGTCGAGATTTTCGATTCGGCGCGCCTGCGCGAGCAGCTCGAACAGCGCAAGATCCGCTTCGTGCCGCATCAATCGGAATATTGCTGGGCGTATCAGCTGATTGCCCGGGGGGCGCGGGTGATCATTAATCTCGACGCGTACGGGATGGTGTTGCTGCCGGAGTTTCGTGACTGGAATTTGCCGGAATTGCGCGATGCCATTGATCGGGAATTTTTCCTGCTGTCGGAAGCGCATTATCAGCGCTACATCGCCCCCGGATTCCTCAAAGACGCCTTTGGCGCCTGAAGATCAAAAGATCGCAGCGTGCCGCAGCTCCTACATGGGAATGCGTCCTACCTGTAGGAGCTGCCGAAGGCTGCGATCTTTTGCACTTAATGCTTCACCGCCAACTCCACCAAATGATCCTCAACCTCCTGCGGTTTGAGTACCAGCACATCACTCTCCAGCTCATCCAGCACCACTTCCGCCGTATTGCCGATCAGCGCCCCCGACAACCCGGTGCGCGCCACCGTGCCAATCACGGTCACCGCTGCCTGCAGCTTGTGCGCCATAAACGGTATCAACACATCCGCCGGGCCTTCTTCGATGTGCAGATGCTCGTCATCAATATCAAATTCCGCCTGAAACGCCCGGCATTGCTCGCGATAACGCGCTTCGATGGTTTCGCTGAGCTGGAACGTCGGATCCGCCGCCGACAGCATCGGCGAGGGATGCGCCGCGATCACATGCAGATGCGCCTTGGCCAGGGCCGCGATGTCGTAGCCGTGATCAATGATCGTATTGTGCAAATGCCGGTGCTCGCCATCGGCATTGCCGACATCGACCGCCGCCAGAATCACTCGGTCTTTCCACGAGGTCGACGTTTTCACCAGCAGCACCGGGGTAGGGCAGTGGCGCAGCAGTTTCCAGTCCGCCGGAGTCAGCAGGGCTTTCTTCAGTGAGCTGTCCGGGAAATGCTGCTTGATCACCAGTCCGCAGCCCTCGGCCTGCTGCACATCGATGATGGTTTCGTGCAGGCTCTCGTTCCACGCCTGTTCGGTGGTGGCGCTGTAACCGTCCGCCAGCAGCGCGGCTTTGAGCACGCCGAGCATGCCGGCGTGGTCGTGCTTCTTGTCGCAGACCAGCAGGTGCAGATGGGCCTGGGTGACGCCCGCGATCAACTTGGCGCGCTTGAGCGCCAGGCTTTCCGAATGTTCGGGTTCGATGACCACCAGAATGCTGCGAATGGCTTGCATGAGCGGAGTCTCCAGCAAAGAAAAGGCACGGCGTTGCACAACTATAGTTGCTGCCAGAACGTGCGCGACTTGATGCATATCAACGCCAGCCGCTGGTGGTCTGCGGACAGGCCGGTATAATCGGCGCCCTTCGCTCGAACACCTTTACCGTGAGCCCCATGATCCTTCCCGAAATCCACGAATTCCTTGGCTGCCGCACCCCCGACGCGTGGGTTCAGGCCGCACTGGCCGATCAGGAGACCCTGCTGATTGACCATAAGAACTGCGAGTTCAAGGCCGCCAGCACCGCGCTGAGCCTGATAGCCAAGTACCATTCCCACGTCGACCTGATCAACATGATGTCGCGTCTGGCCCGGGAAGAACTGGTGCATCACGAACAAGTCATGCGCCTGATGAAGCGTCGCAAGATCGAACTGCGCCAGCTGCACGCCGGCCGATACGCGTCGAGCCTGCGCAAAGTGGTGCGCAGTCATGAGCCGGTGAAACTGGTGGATACGCTGGTGGTTGGCGCGTTTATCGAAGCGCGCAGTTGTGAGCGTTTTGAAGCGCTAGTACCGCATCTGGACGAAGAACTCGGCAAGTTCTATTTCGGACTGCTGAAAAGCGAGGCGCGGCATTTTCAGGGGTATCTGAAGCTGGCTTATCAGTACGGTGATGCCAAGGATGTTGAGCAGGTGATCGTGCGGGTTCGTGCGGCGGAGCAAGAGTTGATTGAATCGCCGGATGAAGAATTCCGCTTTCACAGTGGTGTGCCTGTAAACCGTTGAGATCAAAAGATCGCAGCCTTCGGCAGCTCCTACAGGGGAAACGCATTCCAAATGTAGGAGCTGCCGAAGGCTGCGATCTTTTGCGTGTGATTGTTAAAAACTCTTAAGAGTATGAAACATCACCGATAACCGGCTTCCGCCCGCGAATGCCGCCATAATGTCGACCACTTCACACATGGGTTGGCAGACGGTCGTTATGGATAACCTGGGTTTCGGCAAAGTCCTTCTGGTGGAAGACGACGAGCGTCTCGCGGCGCTGATCGCCCACTTCCTCGAACAACACGGCTACGAAGTGCGCACGGTGCACCGTGGCGATCTGGCCGTGGCCGCTTTTCTCGAATTCAAACCGAAAGTGGTGGTGCTTGATCTGATGTTGCCGGGGCAGAGCGGTCTGCACGTGTGTCGCGAAATTCGCAGCGTGTCGGACACACCAATCGTCATTTTGACCGCCAAGGAAGACGACCTCGACCACATTCTCGGTCTGGAGTCCGGTGCCGACGACTACGTGATCAAACCGATCAAACCGCCGGTGTTGCTCGCCCGCTTGCGCGCGTTGCAACGGCGTCAGGTGCCGGACAGCAGCGTGGTCAGTTCGCTGGAGTTTGGTCAGTTGAGCATCGACCGCAGTTGCCGCGAGGTACGTCTGGCCGGTGAGATCATCGAAATGACCACCATGGAATTCGAACTGCTGTGGCTGCTCGCCAGCGCCGCCGGCAAGATTCTTTCGCGCGACGACATCCTCAACCGCATGCGCGGGATTGCCTTCGACGGGCTTAACCGCAGCGTCGACGTGTACATCAGCAAACTGCGCAACAAACTCAAAGACAATCCGCGTGAGCCGGTGTGCATCAAGACCGTGTGGGGCAAGGGTTATCTGTTCAATCCGTTTGCCTGGGAGCTGTAGATGCTGCGCTTATTTCTCGGGCTGTTTCTGGTGATGACGGTGGGGCTGGTGCTGGCCTTGCAAACGGTCGAGCACACCTTTAACGCCTTGCTCGACAATCAGATGCAGGCCTACAACCGCGAGGCGGTGCGCGGTCAAGCGTGGTCGCTGGTCGAGCACATGCGCGATCAGCAAGGCGAAGCGCGCGAGCAGCAGCTTGAGGCGTTGCGCCCGCATTATGGTCTGTCGCTGGGGCTGATCGAGGCCGATCAGTTGAAACTGAGCGACGAAGAGAAAGCCGAACTTGCGCAGAATCTGTTGGTGATCCGCGACAACTACACGCAGTTCATTAGCAACATTGACGGTGGCTCGCAGTTGCTCAGCATCAAGCTGCCGCCCGAGCCGAGCCTGATGCCGTTCTACATCACGGCGGCGTACATGATGCTGGCGGTGCTGATCGGCATCGTGTTGTTCTTCTGGGTGCGCCCGCACTGGCGCGATCTGGAGAAGCTGCGGCTGGCCGCCGAGCGCTTTGGCGATAACGATTTGTCGGTGCGTATCCAATTGTCGAAGCGCTCGAACATTCGTGATCTGGCTGAACACTTCAACCTGATGGCCGCGCGTATCGAAGGCCTGATCGCCAATCAACGCGAGCTGACCAATGCGGTATCTCACGAACTGCGCACGCCGATTGCGCGGTTGTCGTTTGAGCTTGATCAACTGAAGCAGCAGCCGGACGCCAGCCAGAGCCGTGAGCTGATTGCCGACATGTACGCGGATCTTGGTGAGCTGGAGGAAATGGTCTCGGAGCTGCTGACTTACGCCAGCCTTGAGCGCGGTGCGACGGTGATCAAACGCGAGAACATTCAGGCGACCAACTGGCTCGACAGCGTGGTCGGCAGCGTCGCGCTGGAGGCGGAAGCGGCGGGCGTGCAGTTGCTGATTGGCGAATGCCGGCTCGACACGGTGCGCATCGAACCACGGTTTATGGCGCGGGCGGTGATCAACCTGCTGCGCAATGCGATTCGCTATGCCGAGCAAAAAGTCGAAGTGACACTGGTGCGCACCGGGGATTATTACGAGGTGCGGGTCAACGACGATGGGCCGGGGGTTCCGCTGGAAGGGCGGGAGAAGATTTTCGAACCGTTCTCGCGGCTGGATGCCAGTCGGGATCGGCGCACGGGTGGATTTGGTTTGGGCCTGGCGCTGGTGCGGCGCGTGTCGCAATCACATGGCGGGCAGGTTGAAGTGGGGGAATCGGTTTGGGGTGGGGCGTCGTTTCGGATGACGTGGGCGCATCTGGATTGATTCGCGGTGGTGGTCAGGGCCTCTTCGCGAGCAAGCCCGCTCCCACAGGGATTTTCGGCGCGCTTAATATTCTGGCTTGATTAATATATGGTAATCCGTATATTCGGTTTTCCATATGTGTCGAGGCCGCCCGATGATCAGCCCCACCGAAGTCTTCAAAAGCCTGGCCGATGAAACCCGTGTCCGCGCCATTCTGCTGATCGCCAGTCAAGGTGAGCTCTGCGTCTGCGAGCTGATGTGTGCGCTCGAGGACAGCCAGCCAAAAATCAGCCGCCACCTCGCGCAACTGCGCAGCAACGGTCTGCTGCTCGATCGCCGGCAGGGCCAATGGGTCTATTACCGCCTCAATCCGGATCTGCCGGCGTGGATTGGCGACATCCTGCAAGTGACGGCCAAGGCCAACACCGAGTGGCTCAAGGACAACGCCACACGCCTGCACAACATGGATGGCCGTCCCGTGCGCGACGCCGCTTGCTGCTGAATTTTCTACCGGAGCAACCCATGCGAATCCTGTTTATGTGCACGGCCAACAGCTGCCGCAGCATCCTCTCAGAAGCCCTGTTCAATCACCTGGCACCCGCCGGATTCGTAGCCGTCAGCGCTGGCAGTTTCCCGAAAGGGCAGGTGCTGCCGCGCAGTCTGACCACGCTGCAACAGGCCGGCATCGCCATCGACGGCCTGCACAGCAAAGGCAACGACGTCTTCGAAGATAACCCGCCCGACATCGTCATCACCGTCTGCGACAAAGCCGCCGGCGAGACCTGTCCGGTGTACTTCGGGCCGGCCCTCAAAACCCATTGGGGACTGGAAGATCCGTCCGAAGTGAACGGTGACGAAGCCGCGATCAACGCCGCTTTCCACGCCACCCTCGCGCGCATCGAACTGCGCTGCCAAGCCTTCCTCGAATTGCCCTTCGCCCGACTCAGCCGCGAGCAACTGCAACGCGAGCTCGACCGCATCGGCGCGCTCTAAGGAGAACTCATGTCCGACCATTTGCCCAACCTCGACCCAAGCCTGTTCGACGACGTCAAACCCTCGACCCCGGGCGAACACAAACCGCGCATCCTGCTGCTCTACGGCTCAACCCGCGAGCGCTCCTTCAGCCGCTTGCTGGTCGAAGAGGCCGCACGCCTGCTCGAACACTTCGGCGCCGAAACACGCATCTTCAATCCTTCCGGTTTGCCGTTGCCCGATGACGTCCCCGTCGATCATCCGAAAGTAGAAGAACTGCGCGAGCTGGTGCTGTGGTCGGAAGGGCAGGTGTGGTGCTCGCCGGAACGTCACGGCTCCATGTCTGCCGTGTTCAAGGCGCAGATCGACTGGATCCCGCTGGAACTCGGCGCCGTGCGCCCGACCCAGGGCAAAACCCTCGCGGTGATGCAAGTCTGCGGCGGTTCGCAGTCGTTCAACGTGGTCAACCAATTGCGCGTATTGGGCCGTTGGATGCGCATGTTCACCATCCCCAACCAATCCTCGGTGCCGAAGGCCTACATGGAATTCGACGACGCCGGGCGGATGAAACCTTCACCGTTCTACGACCGCGTCGTCGATGTGATGGAAGATCTGGTGAAATTCACGCTGTTGCTGCGTGGCCAACAAACGCATCTGGTCGACCGCTATTCCGAACGCAAGGAAAGCGCCGAGCAATTGATGAATCGCGTGAATCAGCGTTCTATCTAAACTCGCCCGGCCAGTTGAACGTAGCCGGCCCATGCAACTAAGTTCTCGCGCCACAGGTCACTCACTCAGCGGAGGTTGATTCAATTCCCACGACCTCGAACATTGAAGACGCTGCCCGTGGCCACACACCTCGATCGTCGCAACAACCTGTCACTCGACAGCCTCAACTTTTTCCTCGCGGACGTGCGCGACGGGCTCGGCCCCTATCTGGCGATTTACCTGCTGGCGGTGCATCACTGGGATCCGGCGAGCATCGGACTGGTCATGACCATCGCCGGCATCGCCGCGCTCGTCACGCAAACGCCGGCGGGCGCGCTGGTCGATAACACTTGGCGCAAACGGGCGATCATTGCGATTGCGGCGCTGCTGGTGACGGGCAGTTGTCTGTTGCTGCCGTTCGTGACGTCCTTCAGTCTGGTCGCGTTGACCCAAGCCCTCAGCGCCGTCGCCGCCTCGATTTTTGCGCCGGCCATTTCCGCGATCACCCTCGGCATTACCGGCCCGCGCGCCTTCACCCGCCGTACCGGGCGCAACGAAACCTTCAACCACGCCGGCAACGCCTGCGCGGCATTGTTGGCCGGGGTGTTCGCCTACCTGTTCGGCCCGGTCGCGGTGTTCTATCTGATGGCGGCGATGGCGATTGCCAGCGTCATCGCCGTCTCTTTCGTTTCGCCCAAAGCCATCGACCACGACGTCGCGCGGGGCCTCGATCCCGGCGGAGCAGGGCATGGCACGCAACCGTCGGGGCTTTCGGTGCTGCTCAAAAACAGGCAGCTGCTGTTGTTCGCCATTTGCTGTGCGCTATTTCACTTGGCGAATGCTGCGATGTTGCCGCTGGTGAGCCAGAAACTCGCGCAAGCCAATTTGCAGATGGCCACACCGTTGACCTCTGCCTGCATCGTCGCGGCGCAACTGGTCATGGTGCCGGTCGCGTTGCTGGTCGGGGCCAAGGCCGATGTCTGGGGACGCAAACCGCTGCTGCTTGCTGGCTTCATGATTTTGCCGTTGCGCGGTGTGCTCTACATCTTGTCCGACGACCCTTATTGGCTGGTTGCGGTGCAATTGCTCGACGGCATCGGCGCGGGGATTTTCGGCGCGCTGTTTCCGGTAGTGGTGAAGGACCTGACGTTGGGTACCGGGCACTTCAATGTCAGTCTGGGCGCGCTGTCGACCGTGTTTGGATTGGGCGCGGCGTTGAGTAATAGTTTGGCGGGGTTTGTGGTTCAGGCGGCGGGGTACAGTGCGGCGTTTTTGACGTTGGCGGGGGTGGCGGCGGTGGCGTTGGTGTTGTTGTGGGTGGCATTTCCGGAGACGTTGCTGCGTTCAATGGTTGAAATGAATGATCGGCAAAATGAGAGGCCTCCAGCTACTGTGCCTTGAAGATCAAAAGATCGCAGCCTTCGGCAGCTCCTACATTGATCGTGTGCAGGAGCTGTTGAAGGCTGCGATCTTTTGATTCTGGCGGCCTGAAAGCGCCAGAATCAGGTAGATTCTTCGGCAGCTTTATTGATGAATATTCACAGGGAGGCACCACCATGAGCGAAGACAACAAAGTAAAAGGCCCGGCGTCCTACTTCCCCTCCATCGAAAAGAACTACGGTCAGCCCATCGACCACTGGCTCAACCTGCTCGCCGGCCACACCGACAAAAAGCATATGGAACTGGTCGCCTGGCTCAAGACCGAACACGGCATGGGCCACGGCCACGCCAACGCACTGGTCGCGCATCATCTGGCCAACAGCAAAAAGTGAGGGCAGTTCTCATTCACACGACACACAGCCAAGGCGCCACCGATGCCGCTCAGCTTCCATAAAATGCACGCCAACGGCGACGACTTCATCCTCGTCGACGCCCGTCACAGCGCCAACCCGATCACCAGCGCAATTGCCCAACGACTGGGCGACCGCCACCGAGGCATCGGCTTCAACCAACTCGCCGTGCTGCTCGACTGTATGGACGCCGATGCCCGACTGGAATTCTGGAACGCCGATGGCTCGGTGCTCGACGTTTGCGGCAGCGCAACCCGTGGCGCTGCCGACCGATTGATGCGCGAGGCCAGCCGCAAATCGATCACCCTGCGCACAACGCGCGGCCTGCTCAATTGCGAACGCACACCCAGCGGATTGATCTCGGTCGACATGGGTGAGCCGCTTTTTCACTGGATGGACATTCCGCTGGCCGAGGCACACGACACGCTTGCATTGCCACTGCCCGGCAATCCAGTCGCGTGCAGCATGGGCAATCCGCATTGCACATATTTTGTTGATGACCTCAGTAAGGTCGACATCGCCGCGCTTGGCCCGGCGATTGAAAGCAATCCGTTGTTTCCTCGCAAAACCAATGTGCACTTCGTGCAGGTGATTGATCGTCAGCACATTCGCTTACGGATCTGGGAGCGTAACGGCGGTATTCCGCTCGGCTCCGGTTCATGCGCCTGCGGTGCAGCGGTCAACGGCATCCGCAAAGGCCTGCTCGATCAAAACGTCGAAGTCGAATGCGACGGCGGCAGCGTTCACGTCCATTGGAACGGCAAAGGCAGCGTCACCCTCAGCGGCCCGGTAGAACCGATCTACTCCGGCACAATTCCGGATGGCCAACTAAAACCCTAAAGCTGCTGCGAAATTGCTGCTTATGCTGGTCGGCCAAACGACGCGGGGGAACACCCTTTGATTATGGGCGAGGTCGTTGACACTTAAGAGCTCTGATCCAACCCGAGCATTCATGTGCCGCGCTTTAGGTTTTTCTGCATGAATGCATTCTGAAGCGTTATTCCCCTACGGATCGGAAATCCTCGTCGCACTACATGAAAACCATGCAATTCAAAGAACGGTTCAGCAGTCATGCTTACATCTGACGTGAGTTCGTCAATGC
This sequence comes from Pseudomonas sp. NPDC088429, assembly GCF_044753305.1. Classification (NCBI taxonomy): domain Bacteria; kingdom Pseudomonadati; phylum Pseudomonadota; class Gammaproteobacteria; order Pseudomonadales; family Pseudomonadaceae; genus Pseudomonas; species Pseudomonas sp. NPDC088429. The sequence continues at coordinate 9,244 of NZ_JBIVMX010000034.1, forward strand.
CAAGAAACCTGGCTTCTTCATGAATTCGGTTCATGAGTAAGGTGCCTATTCCTTTCCGAGGATGAGTACCCGACACGAAAAAGTGGTCGATGTAACCGTTCGGTTGAAGGTCGGCATAGCCCACTATTTTTCCGTCTGACTCGGCAACGAACGGGCGAAGATTTCGAAGGTGCTCCGCCCATAGCGCCTGATCAAGATCAGCAGGGGCCCAAGCATCTATTTGATCGACAGTGTAATCGCGTGACGCAATTGTATGAATTGCAGAGTAAAAAACTTGTAACAACGCAATCTCATCCCCGATTCTGAACTTGCGAATCTCCATAGTTTACTCGTGAGGCGTCCGCGAAAAACGAGGAGTCTGCCATACCTTGAAAAAATCGGAAATAAACGATCTCAGGTTCCATAGGAACGAGTGAGTGGTCGCTTTGGATCGCTCTCTACCGGTCATGACCACGCAGCGTGATGGTCAAATAGAATGCAAATGATTGGTCAGATCGAATGCAAATGGTTGGGCAAGTCCGTGCAGTTATTAAGTTGCCAATGGCTGCGATTTTTGATCCTGAACACGATCCCCTGTAGGAGCGAGCCTGCTCGCGATGACGTCGTTTCGGTCAATAGATAAAATCGTGAGTGGCCTAAAACGGCAAAACATCTATCGTTCCAAACGATCCACCCATGTAGTGAGAAAAAATGGACACACTCAACGACAGGAAGCGCGCACCAGAAGTGCATAAGGCGTGGCAATCGCTCACAAACCATATGCTCAGCACCCAATCAGTGCACCGTGTCGAACATCTGTTTTCAAAGAGTCACACGACCACCGTACCGCCGAGCGCAGGCGTTTACGCATTCTGGTGGGTTGGATGCCGCGATCAACTAATGCGCGCGAATCGGCATATCATTCTGAAGGGCCCCGGTGGTTCTGACGTCAATGTGCATTACCACGATTGGTGGCCGACTGATGCACCGTACCCTTGTTTATATGTCGGTAAGGCGACCAATTTACGGCGTCGGCTGGGGCAGCACCTTTTGCGCGCGTCCGCTGGCCGCGCGCACCCACCCTTAACGGGGAACAATAAGGCAAAGCCTCGAACGTCCTCATGCCAGTTACGATTTGGCATCGAGCACGTTTTCCCACGTGAAGACGCTCCCCTGACATTGATAAACAACAACGTCGGTTTTTCCTGGTGCGATGAGTTTCCGGATAACGCAGTCGCCGAGCGTTTCTTTGCCGAAGACAGGCTTGTCGGGCATCTTCGTCCGTGGTTCAACATTGACTCAGAGCGTTGACACTATACGACTGCCCTTCTTTAAAAGGCTGGATATGAGTCTGTTTTTATAAAGGATAGATTTATGTCAACTACCCCCTCGCGCTTGAATTACAGACAACCCCGGCACGCAGATCTGCCTGCTGTGTTCGCGGTTTTCGGCGATGGATCGACGCCCCTGATCGCATACTGGGGTTTGCGGGCATCGCGGCTCATGACTATCTCGGTAAACGGGTAATAAACCTCGGATATCGCTTCGCCGTCGAGGCATGGGGGCACGGTTATGCGACAGAGGCTGCTCAAGCGGCATTGATCCATGCATTTGAAAACCTTTGTTTGCCAGAGGTCTTTGGACTGGTCAGGCCTGATCATGAAGCGTCAATCAGGGTTCTGGAGAAAATAGGAATGTGCCGCTTCGGTGTGCTGGACGATGTGCCGGGCCAAGCACCGAGCGTGGTGTTTAGGGTTCAACGAACACTGTCTATATCTCGCCAATGATCCATTAGGTGTAGTCGCCGAAGAAACTGCGTCGAGAGTAAGGATCAGTGACGTTTATCAATTGGATCATTCCCCGTTTAAACGGAAAAAGCGCGCCTGTTTAACCGAAGCCTCCAGTAACCACCCAAGCCCTACAACGCCTTGCGCCTTTGCCTACGACTAAGCCAGAATCGCCCGGCTTGTGCGTCTGGCGCTCACTCCGTACCTTGATTCCTGTCACTGCTCATCAGTGAACGGGTCTGCAAGCCCGCCGGAAAATCAGACGCATAGCCCTGCCAAAGGACGCGTGATCGTGTCCACTCAATGGCGGCTTTGTGCGGGAGACCTTAGGGTCTGCCGGGTTCCTGGTTTCCCGGTCTTGCAGACCCGCGCATAGCTGCCACCCATCATCTGCAAGTGATGCCGGTAGCTCCTAGTGAACAATCAGGAGTTTCACCATGTTCAAAGTAACCCCCAACCCACCCGCAACCGACACCACATCCCCCTACGAATCCCTGGACTCGAAAAAACTCCACGAAGCCGCCGAACGCGCCCTCGACCACTACCTCGGCCCCGCCGACATCATGGCCAGCACCAACGAACCCGAATCCATGTTCCTCGCCAACCCGGCGTACAACACCGAATCCCTGCTGGCCAACGCCAGCGAATCCCTCGGCTGCGCCACCACCATGCTCAACGACTTCGCAGCCGTTCTGAACACCTCGCATCGCAAGACATTGCTCGGCATCGCTCAGGTCGTGATGCTCGGTGAACTGGCCGTCAACCAAGCGCTGGACAACGTCGAAATCGCTAAATAGCCAGCCACCCGGTCGAGGAGGAAACCCTCCTCGACACACGGTGTCTGACGGTGGCTGGCACAGGGCCACGCCTTGCGCCCCCCGGCCTCGACTGTCACCCTTCGGGCCGTTCTTCAAGGATCAGAACAAGGAATCATGGATGAGTGGATACGTTCCCAACCCGCCTAAAAACTACCGCTACGAAGAAGCCAAACCCGTCGATATTCATGCCCAGCGTTGGGCTGAGTATGAGAAATATGGGAAAGCGCCTGCGCCTGAACCTGAGAAAATCGGGATCGCGTTGAGGATTGGGGTTTTCTTTGATGGGACGGGTAATAACGCGAATAACACAGCGGCTGGCTTGCTGTGTGGCGCGCAGCATCCGATTGCGCCGCAGGATATTCCTGCGAGTTGCAAACCGTATATGGGGGATCCGGATAGTAGTTACGGAGCCGGCCTCACCAATGTTAAGAAATTATATTCATTGTACAAAAAGGCCCAAAAAACTGAGGCTGATGGTTCCTTTAAATATCTCTCACGCCCCGTCTATGTCGACGGCATCGGCACTGAGAGCAATGAGAAGGACAGTGTATTAGGTGCTGGAACGGGGCGGGGCGATACGGGTGTCGCTGCACGGGTTCAGTCTTCGTTCACTGAAATCAAACAGATTATTGAAGAAGCCCTGCAAGACAAACCCAATTGTGAAATAACCTCTCTGACTTTCGATACATTTGGTTTCAGTCGTGGAGCCGCAGCTGCTCGGCATTTTTCAAACGAAATCGTGCGTGGGAAACGCGGGCCATTAGGTGATTTGCTTAACGGCTATTCGAGCGAATTCAGTGGCAGTTTTGATAGCCAGTACGGAAATGGCATCAAAATGGGGTTTGTCGGGCTATTCGATACGGTGCCTTCCATCGCCGGTTTTACTAACTTTGGTCGAGTGAAAAGTGCTATTGCGCCAGGTGTGAGGCTTTATCTGGATCGTAGATTTTTTAAGGATGTTGTACACCTCGTGGCGCGTGATGAATGCCGCGCCAACTTCGCGCTCAGTCGAGTGAAGCCTGATCACCCGGAATATACATTTCCCGGTGTTCACTCGGATATCGGCGGCAGCTACTTAGACGAAGTCGAGGAGTGCGTGCTAGTCAGCCCTATGCAAACACTCGCGGTTTCTGTATTCACTGATGTCACCACCACGTCGATCTATCATGATGCTGCGCGCGTGAGAAATGAGTGGATCGCAAAGGGATGGCCCGCCCAACTCCTGGAAGTTGTCACTCCCGCGGCAATTGAATTACTACAAGAACATCAGGACAGACTTTCTCCCGGACAAAAGCGTGTGTACGCAGCGGTTCAACTCAAACGGCCAGTCAGTGGCAAGCTCTCAAGGGTTTACCTGAGAGTCATGCATCAACTTGCAAAAGAAAAGGGTGTTGATTTCATCGACATTCCCGAAGATGACGAGCATTCCGTTCCACAGGAGTTGCAGGAATTATGCGACCGTTTTGTCGCCGGTGACTACAGCACGACTCCCGAAGAGGAAGAATTGCTGAAACTGAAATATATCCATACCTCCGCAAACTGGAATTATCCCCTCGGAAGACAAGATGGCAGTGGCATCGAAGCTGTTTACATCAATGCTCCGACGGAAAACTCGATTCGAGTGCAACACCCACACGTACCTGATTGGAAGCTTTGGTAATGAAAGCAATGATTGCACTGATGGGCGTTTTACTTTTGGCGGGTTGTCAGACTGGAGGCAGTCAAACCGGCGAAAACGACCCAAAATCTCCATGGTGGGAAATGGGATTCATTGAGCCGGACTATATGAAAGTTTGGGTAGAAGACAGCTCAGTTCTTGATATCAACAACAGAGTGTTTTTCAGAGCGGGTGGAAGTTCAGCGGCTGGAGGTGAGCCGGAGGATGGCATGGAGTCTGCCCGTGGTTGGGGGCCTGTTAGCGGATCCGGGATTTCAGTAACCGGTGCCGATCTTCCAAAAATGATCTTTGTGCGCTGGCAGTCCATCTCCGAGCAGAAAACCTATAAAGGATTCATAGAGATTCCAGAAGAAGCGAGGCAACTGATGGTGAAGTCAACACATCAGCGCTGCCCGAAAACACCCGAAAGAGACGCGCGGTACAAGGCAACGCTTTATGTAGGTCTAGCGCCGGGAGGAATACTTCAAGCTTGGGTCAGAGACTCGTGCCACCGTCCAGTCAAGGTGGCTAGAGCTCAAGGCGAAATTGAACCGCTAGGCCCCGAACAGGGGAAGAACGGTGGTCGCTATGCCTATCCAGTGAGCGAAAAAGCCAAGCGTTATATCGACCAGTACGGTATCCCGTACGGGAGTTGGTGAGCCGTACATTAATGAAGAAAATTATTTATCTGCTAGGCGCGATTTCCATTACTGGCTGCCAATCTGCTGATTCGCTTTCAGCAAAAAATGACCCGAAATCTGAATGGTGGGAGCTGGCGTTCACTGAACCGGACTATATGAAAGTTTGGGTAGAGAACAGCTCTGTGCAAGACATTAATGGCAAGATTTTCTTAAAGGTTGGCGGCGGCACCGCTGCGGGCGGAGAGCCTGAGGACGGAACAGAGTCAGCCCGGGGTTGGACTGGGGGAGTCGGGGGCAGTGGCAGGAGAGTAGTGGGGGCAGATTTGCCCGTTCGGATATGGGTTCGCTGGCAATCGATCGTCGAACAGAAAACGTGGCAAGCCTGGGTAGATATTCCAGAGCAGGCCAGGCAGTTGATGGAGCAATCCGTCAACCAACGTTGTCCGCAAGCCCCTGATCAAGAGGCCAGATCTATGGCATCGGTCTACTTAGGTCTAGCTCCCGGTGGTGTCGTGCAGGTTTGGGTAAGAGACTCTTGTAATCACCCGGTTAAAGTCGCGCGAGGGCAGGCCGAGATCGAGCCTCTGGGGCCGAGCCAAGGAAAGAACGAAGGACGTTATGCTTATCCGGTAAGTGAAAAAGCTAAGCGCTATATCGAAAAATTCGGGATTCCTTACGGTAGCTGGTAGTCGTTACAAGTGATTGGAAGCTTCGAAATGAAAGGATTCGTGACACTGCTGGGCGCATTACTTCTGGTGGGATGCCAGTTGGCAGGCCCCGAGACTGGCGAAAACGACCCTAAGTATCCTTGGTGGGAGTTGGTGTTCGTGGAGCCGAACTACATGAAAGTCTGGGTCGAGGACAGCTCCGTCCAAGATATTAATGACAGGGTCTTTTTCAGGGCTGGTAAGAGCACTGCCGCCAGTGGACAACCAAGCCTGGAAGCCGAGTCGGGCCGAGGTTGGGGCGTCGTAACTGGATCCGGAATGCCGTTGATTGGCGCCGATTTGCCCAAACTCATCTTTGCGCGTTGGCAGTCCATAACAGAGCAAAAAACCTACAGGGGTTTCATTGCCATTCCAGAGGAGGCGAGACAACTGATGGTGAAGTCGACGCACCAGCGCTGTCCAGAAACACCTGAGAAAACCGCTCGATTCATGGCGTCGCTTTACGTAGGGCTCGCCCCAGGCGGTGTGCTTCAAGCGTGGGTCAAGGACTCATGTCGAGAACCGGTCGTGGTCGCTAGGGGGCAGGGCGAGATTGAACCGCTAGGCCCGGAGCAGGGAAAGCATGGTGGCCGGTATGCGTATCCCGTCGGTGAAAAGGCGAAGGCATATATCGACAAGTACGGTATTCCGTATGGGAGTTGGTAGTTTGCGCGTTCCTGAATAGAACGCTTTACGAGCTCCCCCCTCATTCGGTTTTCGGAGTGACGGACTATCATCGGTTCACGCTCTGTGGATTCTGAGAAAGCAATTTTGAGAATAGAAAGCACTACACGCTTTGACGATGTCGACCACGAAGTGGGTTATGACTACCGTGGTTTCAACTACGTGATTCGGAATGAATTGGAAGAGTTTGTCGTCAGGATTTACGACGACGAGTCGGATAAGGCAATAGTGGTGCGACCGACTACGATGTCGACAAACAACCGCCTCAGTATGCTGGTTGAATTCTTACAATCGGTGCTCGCCGTGTCTGCGATCTCCCTCTACAAGGGTGAGCGAGGGATTTATGTCGAGATAGATCTCGATAGCTTAATATTCAAAAAATAAATCTGTTCCCATGTTCATCATGGGAGAAAAAATCATCTGCTAAAAACCGTATCTCTCCACCGATGTCCATCTACGCAAAGACTGTTGATGGCAATGCGATCGTTTGGCTATAGGGGTCGCAGGCTTGAGGTTGCAAGCCATTGGTACATACGGGAGCTGATCCGGGCGCTCATTTCAATCATGACTTTCCTTAAACAAGGATTTCAAACTCACTACTCCCCAAAACCTCCCCATTAACCATCACCCAAACCCCATGCACCCCACCAAAATGCTTCCGCGTCGTAAAATCCTTAATCACCTGCCTCCTACCCACAACCAACTCCTCAAACCCCACCAAATCCACCACCTTCAACTTAAAAACCTTCCGCGAAACCCCGCCATTCGCTTTCATATAGTCAATCGCATAATCAATCACCAGCCGCTGTTCAAGTGCCACCGTCGACTTCACCGAAAACGATAAACCAATCGCATCCCCCAACCTCACAACACCCGGCTCAACCCGCACATCGATCAACTCAACCTCAGCCTTCTTCCCCGCACCAATTACCGCCAACGCGCGCATATCCCCCTGCTTAATCAAACTCCTCAGCGCATGCTTGGCAATCCAGGCTGTATGCTTTTCCTCCAGCGACCACCCCTCAATCACGTCCAGCACCCAACCCGGATGTTCCTTCGTTACATCATTGAAATGATTTGCCACGGACTTGCGCACGTACAAACTCTCGTCCGCCTTCAACCGATCCAATATCCCCGCCGCTAAATTCGGATTCGCCTGCACCGCTTCCAGTCGAAACGACCAGGGCAGGCGAGGGCGGCTGCCTTCGCTGGCCAGGCGGCGTACATGGTGATTTTCATCCAGCGCCCAGTCATGCATCAGTTCCAGCGAGCGTTCCAGGTCACTGCGCAGAAAGTGGCGGATGGCGAATTCAGAAGAGCCAAACGTGGTGAAGTACTTCAGCGCCTCCATCGAGGTATCGAACGCATGTCCGCCATAGCTGGCGACATAGTGCGGCAGGCACATGCTGACGAATCCGCTATTCAGTCTCGGAGCAAGTTCAAACAGCACTTCGAGGGAATCTTCGTACCCGAGCGGCAAAACAGCGTGCAGGCTTTCGCTGACGCGGGCCATGCGCTGCATCACCGATAATTCGGCGAGTCCTTGATTGGCATGTTTGAGAAACGCTTTGGCTTTGAACGCGGGGTACACCGTGCTCATTTCGTCGGCGATGTGTTGCAGGCGTTCGGCGTTGAAGATTTCTTTGAGCGCGGGTGCGGCGGTGTCGGTTGTGCTCATGGTCAGGTCATCGGGGTGTTGATGAAGGCTTCGAGGCTTTCCGCGTAGGCGGTGTATTGGGCGATGCGCGGGTAGCGGTGGTTGTCGATCTGGTCGGGCACGACGAGGCCGGTGAAGCTCCACGCGACCGCGAGGCTGATGCCATCCTGGGCGAGCGTGCCGTCGGTGGGCAGGTGGTAGGTTTCGAGTTGTTTTTCGAGGGCGGTGAAGGCGGCGGCGAGTTGGCTTTCGACGCGTTCGACCCACGGTTGGTATTGGATGTCGGCCGGGCGCAGGTTGCGTTCGTAGTAGAGCTGCACGGCTTTTTCGCAAGCGGCGAGGCTGAGGCCGATCAGGCGCAGGGCTTGGGCGCGTTGGCTCAGGTCTTTCGGCAGCAGGGTTTTGCCGGTGGCGGCTTCGAGGTAGTCGAGGATGAGCGTGGAGTCCATCAGTACGACGCCGTCGTCGAGGATCAGTGTCGGCGCTTTGACCACCGGGTTGATCTGCTGGAATTGTTCGAAGTGGCGGAACACCGAGACCGACTCGTGTTCGAGGACGATGCCCAGGCGCTTGGCGGAGATCGCCACGCGCCGCACGTAAGGGGAGTCGAGCATGCCGATCAGTTTCATGACGCGTTCCTTCAAGTCGAACCGGTGGGAAGGCATAACCTAGCCGAGCTTGAAGCAATTGTCAGTCGCCGAAGTCTACCTGTTGGTGAATTCGTCGACCCTGATCCGCTCGCTTTGCGGGCGCCTGTCGCTGGCGATGCGTTTGGTGCAGATCTGTACTGGATATGGGCAATCCTTCAGATCTGTTCTTTTATATGGACGGCAGCGCCCCTGAATCCGGGGGGATGCGAAGGCTACAGGGCGGTTCTGAATGAAAACTCTGGCGGTCGAGAGTCATCGGTCGCAGGTCTTCGTTAGCCGTTTGTCTTCTATATACAGCCGCTCGATTGAATTTCTTGCTATAAACGCACTCCGAGTACCGCCATGAAGCCTGTGTCAGAGCAGTTTCCAGGCTTTGTCGGACGAATTCGCTGGATTTTCTGTTGCTGAGGTCGCAAGTCGGCCTTAGACTGCCGCCCCTCGTAAATTGAGTGCCGGGTGGCATTTGCAATAAACGATGCCTTTTCGACGGCCGCACGCGGTTTGCCGAAACGCTCCCTAATTCGCCTTAATGCACGTTTTTTTATAGAGATATCAATGACAAAGGACAAGTTGCTGGCCATGCCGGCAGATGACTACATGAATGCCGAGCAGCACGCTTTTTTCTCTGAGCTGTTGCAGAACATGAAAGTCGAAACCCACGAGCGCATTGAGCAAAATCGCATCGCCATCGAAAGCCTGGACACTCCGGCTGATCCGGCGGACGCGGCTTCGGTTGAAGAAGAGCGCACTTGGCTGGTGAACGCGATCGATCGCGACCAGCGCATGCTGCCGCAACTGGAACAAGCCCTTGAGCGCATCAAGGAAGACAGTTTTGGCTGGTGCGACGACAGCGGCGAGGCCATTGGCCTGAAGCGTCTGCTGATCAGCCCGACCACCAAGTACTGCATCGAAGCTCAAGAGCGTCACGAGCAGATCGACAAGCACCAGCGTCAGGCTTGATGCTGTGCGGTGACCCATGAATGTGGGTCGCCAGCAAAAGATCGCAGCCTTCGGCAGCTCCTACACGGAGATGTCGGGGCTGCGATCTTTGCTTTTGCTCGTCCGCAACATTTCCCGCCGATTCATTCGCCTGCTGCAAGACCCCACGACTAACGGACCATAGATAATGGCGTTGTAGTGGCGTTTAATGCAGTCACAACAATGAAAACAAGCGTGGGGTGATGATATGACGAGAGATGGATCTCTGGTTGGGGCTCTGCCTGCACCAGTGCTGTTGCCGAAAAACCGCTGGCTCGCACCGACCCTGCAAAGCATCGCCCTGATGCTGTTGTTGGCCGGCATGACCCTGGGTGAGTGGTCGCTGTACCTCGCAATGCCGTTGGCGGTGCTGATTGTCTGGCTGCCGCGCCTGCGTTCCCGAGCCGTCCCCGCTGCACAGCCTGCCGATTCCGGCAGCGCTATTTCTGAATTGACCCGCGACCTTTCCTACACGACCAGCCATAACGCCTTGTCGGCGGCCGGCGTTGCCTTTTCGGTGAAGGAACTGGCGAGCAAACTCGAATCGCAACTGAATGCCGCCGCGCAAATCGTCAGCAACGCCGAAGTGATGATCGCCACTGAACACGCGACCTCGCAACTCAGCCGCGAAGCGCTCAGCGCTGCCAGCGAAGCCCATCACAGCAGTGCGGCGGGGCGCACGCAATTGCTCGATTCGATCTCGCGCATGCACCAACTCAGTCAACGCGCCAACGCCAGCCGTGAGTTGATCGAAGCCTTGAGCGTGCGCAGCGATGACATCCAGCGGGTGACGCTGGTGATTCAATCCATCGCCAGCCAGACCAATCTGTTGGCACTCAACGCCGCCATCGAAGCAGCCCGCGCTGGCGAACACGGGCGCGGTTTTGCCGTGGTCGCCGATGAAGTGCGTGGACTAGCAGCGCGAACCGCGTCGGCAACCGGCGAAGTCGGCGAGATGGTTGCCGACATTCAGCAACGCACCGCGCAAGTGGTCGAGCAGATTCGCGAGCTGTCCAGCGACCTGCGCACCGGCGTCGAGCAGGTCGAGCACACCGGTCAGCACCTGGAAAACATCGCGCGACTGGCCGCTGGCGTGGAAACCCAGGTCGGCGAAATCGCCCGAGGCGCGGAAACCAACCGCGAGCAACTCGACAGTCTGTTCAAAGCCATCGAGCAGATGCGCAGCGATCTGGCGATCAGCGATCAACAAACCCGCCGCCTCGCCGACGCCGCTGTGCAGATGGAAGGGCAGGCGGAAACCATCAGCGAACGGCTCGCCGAAGTCGGCCTCGATGACTATCACCAGCGTATCTACGACCTGGCGCGCGAAGGCGCTAATCGGATTGCTACGCAATTTGAGGCCGATGTAGATCAGGGCCGGGTCAGTCTGGAGGATCTGTTTGATCGCCATTACCAACCGATCCCGAATACTCAACCGGCGAAATTTCAGACCCGTTTCGATCGCTACACCGATCAGGTGCTGCCCGCGATTCAGGAGCCGTTGCTGCCGCGTCATGAAGGGCTGGTCTTCGCCATTGCCTGCACGCAACAGGGCTATGTGCCGACGCACAATCAGGCATTCAGTAAGCCGTTGACTGGCGATGCGCAGGTCGATGCGCTGAACAATCGCACCAAACGCAAGTTCGCCGATCGCACCGGGATTCGTTGTGGCAGCCATCAGCAACCGGTGCTGTTGCAAACCTATACCCGCGACACCGGTGAGTTGATGCATGACCTGTCGGTGCCGATCATGATCAAGGGCCGGCATTGGGGTGGTTTGCGTCTGGGCTATAAACCCGAAGGTGCGCGCTGAGCGATTGTTACCTTTGCTGCAATGAATCTGTGCACGGCCGTTGCTGTTTCCTCCCGTAGAAAACCATTAATCTAACTACGTAGTTAGCTAGCTAATGATTTTGGGAGGTCAGCATGCAGTGCAGAGTTGATGTCGCCGTGATGATCGGCAGCGGTGTGCCCGAGGGTTTGCGCGCGATGGGGCAGAGCGTCTGCTGGGTGGTGTTATTGAATGGAGAGCGGCGCGGCACCGCGTTCGCCAGTCGCGATGAAGCGGAAGAGTGCAAGGCCGCATGGCTTGCAGAATTACAAGCCAAGGCGGGTGACAGCCTGCACTGATCGGTTTTACTTGCCGCGGTGCAGGCGTACGTTCAATTCATCGACCATGACCGCTTCATCGCCGTCGGCACGTAACCATTCCTTGAGCAATTGCGCTTGTTGTGGCGACCAGAAGTCGGCGTCGATCAATTTGACGTCCGCAGGCAGCGGATGGGCCTCGATGAAATCGTCGATAGCGGAGCCTTCCGAAGGCAATCCCAGTTGGTCGAACAGGGTCGTCAGATTGTTTGCTGTCAGTTCCATCGTATGCTCCTTGGTGTGGGCGCCGGGGTGACGCAATCGAACACTCTCTTTATCTGAGGCAGTCGTTCGCCAGGAGTTCGATTTTCGATTCAAGTGATCGGGCTAGCGCACAGGCTTCGTTATGGTCTTCGCGGAAACCTCTTACACGACCCGTCGATTTTTCCTTGATGTGAAAAAACGAGTTGCCAGCCGGTACCACTTGAAAACGAGGTGTCTGATCATCTGGTGTGGTGATACGCAGGATCAGCGGCGATGTGGTGCGTGCATCAGAGGGCAGGGCAAAGTGGGTTAGAGTACACATATGAAGTCCTTTTCATCGTTCGACCCCTATTTACAGGTCGTTTCGGGTAGTCGTAATGAGCATTGCTGCTCTAGAATCGCCAATACCTGTTGACGACGGGGGTTATCTAAAGCAATTTTTCATTTGCGATATGTCGGAAAAGTGCTTTTTTTCGTGAGAATTTTCCCTAAAGTTCGTAGTCAGTTTTATCTGTCGGCCACTGAGGATTTTTCCTTCAAGCTCTGGCGACAGTTGAGGCAAGTTTCGCGAGTGACATTCCAGTAGTCTAAGAACCTCGCGAACGATGAGCTGTCTGCTCGCTTCGGACTTTTATTTGAGTTATTTGGCAACACTGTCGGCCTGGCCGTTTTTTTGCCGTGCGCGTTTTCCGTGTGCGGCTTTTTCAGATGTGGGGATGTTTCTTTGGCAGTCAGTAACCTCGATATGCATGCTTTGTTCGTGCTGGGTGATTTGCGCGCGAAGCTGGTCAAGCTGTTTCAATCGCGTTTTGTTTACATCACCGAGCAGAGCGCCGAAGGCATTTACGTCGCCGAAATCGACACCGAAAGTGCCTTGGTGGTCGATGACAAACCCGGGCTCAAGCTCAAGGTTGGCGATCATTTCAGTGCGTCGGTCTTGCCCAGTCGTGAAGGCGGCAAGATGGACATCCGTTTTCGCGAAATCAAACTGACGGTCTATGGCCTGGGCGATTACGCTTTTGTCACGACGGCTGATGGCCAGGCGATTCTGTTCAAAGAAGGCCACAGCGTAGTCACGGTGTTCGCCGCCAATGAGCAACTGCAGGAAGGCTTGACCAAGACACTGAAAGCCGTCACCGCCAAAGCCGCCAAGTGGCGCAAGGGCGAACTGGTGACGTTCAAGGCCAGCGAGTGAGCCGGGCGGACTTCCACTCGCAGAACCTCGACACGGCGCGCGAGGAAGCCCAGCGTTTGTACGCGGCGAAGGCGCCAATGCAGGGCGCCTGGCTGGGCTGGGTGGCGTCGCAGATCTACACCTTGCGGCCGGCGGAATACGCCGCCATGGTCAGACGCGAGCTACAAAGCTTGCAGGAAAAATCTGAAACATAACCTCGACCGGATCATCTACCTGAAAACACTGGAACCTCGGCTACAGTCAGTTGACTGAGTATTCAGAGGCTTGCGGTCTTCTGTCAGGCCATCCTGCCAATGCTGTGAACAGCACGAGGGGTAATAGATGAACGGATTTCGACGGTTATTGGCCGCCAGCGTGGCGACATTCGGGATGCTGACGTCGGCGCAAGCGGTGATGGCGGCCGAGACGCCGATCCATTTCGCTGACCTGAACTGGGAAAGCGGCAGCCTGATCACTGATGTGTTGCGCATTATCGTCGAGAAGGGCTACGGGCTGCCGACCGACACGCTGCCCGGCACCACCATCACGCTGGAAACCGCGCTGGCCAACAATGACATTCAGGTCATTGGCGAGGAGTGGGCCGGGCGCAGTCCGGTGTGGGTCAAGGCTGAGGCGGAAGGCAAAGTCGTCAGCGTCGGCGATACCGTCAAAGGCGCCACCGAAGGCTGGTGGGTGCCGGAATACGTGATCAAGGGTGATCCGGCCAAAGGCATCAAGCCGCTGGCGCCGGACTTGCGCAGTGTCAGTGACCTGAAAAAATACAAGGACGTGTTCAAGGATCCGGAAAACCCGAGCAAGGGCCGGTTCCTCAACAGCCCGATCGGCTGGACCTCGGAAGTGGTCAACAAGCAGAAGCTGACGGCGTACGGGTTGCAGGACGACTACACCAATTTCCGCAGCGGTTCGGGCGCGGCGCTGGATGCCGAAATCAGTTCGTCGATTCGTCGCGGTAAGCCGGTGTTGTTCTACTACTGGTCGCCGACGCCGCTGCTGGGCAAATTCAAACTGGTGCAACTGGAAGAGCCGGCGTTTGATGCCGAAGCGTGGAAGACGCTGACGGATGCTGATAATCCCAATCCAAAACCGACCCGTTCGCTGGCTTCGAAGCTGTCGATTGGCGTGTCGACGCCGTTCCAGAAACAGTATCCGCAGGTTACCGAGTTCTTCAGCAAGGTCGATTTCCCGATTGAGCCGTTGAACAAGGCGTTGGCCGAGATGAGCGAGAAGCACACGGCACCACGGGAAGCGGCGGTGGCGTTTATGAAGGCGCATCCGGATGTGTGGCAGGCCTGGTTACCGAAGGATGTGGCTGAAAAAGTATCCGCAAGTCTATAGCCGACGCGATCCTGTAGGAGCTGCCGAAGGCTGCGATCTTTTGATTTTGATTGTTTTAAAAGCAAGATCAAAAGATCGCAGCCTTCGGCAGCTCCTACAGGTTTTTTTTAGAATTTCGTTGCCACCGCCAATTCAAAAGTACGCGGCGTCCCGAGGTAATACGCCGGCGACACATGCGCAAATTCGGCATACACCTCATTGGTCAAATTGCGCACCCGCCCGGTCACGGTCGTGTGCGAATCGACTTTGTAGCTGAGGAAGCTGCCGAACAACGTGTACGACGGCACCGTCATCGTATTGGCCGTATCGGCAAACACCGACGCCACATACCGCGCATCAACCCCACCTTGCCATTGCGGCGAAAAATCATAAGTCAGCCACAGGTTCCCCACGCGATCCGGTACGTTGGTCGGCGTGTTGCCCTTGCGCGACACCACCACGCCGGCAGCGTTTTTCTCGGTGAAATCGTCGTACTGCGCATCGACCCAGGCGAAGTTGCCTTCGGCCAATAACTGGTCGGTGATCCGCAGCGAACTGGCGATCTCAATGCCTTTCGACGTTTGCTGGCCCACCGGAATGCTGCTAATCGGATCCAGTGGATCGGTCACGGCGAAGTCTTTGCGCTCAATCGTATACGCCGCCAACGTCGCCGAACCGCGCCCGTTCAGATAATCGAACTTGCTGCCGATCTCCCATTGCTTGCCCGTCGAGACGTCGAAGTCCTGGGTGCCGTTCGGTTGCTCGGCGGCGGTGCTGTATTGCACGTAAACGTTGGCCGACGGGATGAACTGGTACGTCAGGCCGGCGCGTCCGGTGAGCGGCTCCCAACTGCGCTTGAGGTGCTTGGGATTAGCGGCGGTCAACACTCGGTGGTTGGTCACGTCGAGGTCGATATCGTCATAACGCAGACCGGTGAGCAGCGACAGTTTGTCGGTCAACGCCAAGCGGTTTTCCATGAACAGCGCTTTGGTGGTGACCTCGTTGGTCTTGTCGCTGATCAACGCCGGGTTGGTGCCGGGTATGTCGTAGAAATGCCCCGGCCGGTAGTTGTTCGGATCAACCGTGCTGGCGCCTTTGACGTTCAGCGGGTAGTTGGTGGTCTGGTTGACCTTGTATTCGAAACCACCCGACCACGTCGTCTCAAGTCCCAACAGCGTGTTGTCGTGGCGCAGTTCGAACTGGTTGCCGTTCTGCTCGCCCTGATGGCGCACTTGATACGCGGTTGAGCGGTTCACCGCCGTGTTGTCGGCGTTGTACTGGTAGGTTTCGAGGTTGCGGTAATCGCGCTGGCTGTCGAGGTGATACAGCGTGTTGCGCAGGGTGGTGCTGTCGTTGATGCGGTAGTCGATGATCGAGCGAGCCCAGATGGTGCGCTGCTCGTAGCGACCATCTTCGACGTTGTAGTTGTTGAGGCGGTTGTGTTTGTCGATCTTCAGCTCGCCGGCCTTGGGATTGAGCACTGGGGTTCCCCAATACGGGCTGTCCTCGTGCTCGTCCTGGTATTCCAGCGCCAACGTATGTGACAGATCCGGCGTCAGGTCGCTAAGCAACGAGAACGCCACGCTCCAGGCATCGCGTTCCTGGCGGTCGATGTAGCCGTTGCTGGTGTTGTGGCTGACGTCGAGTCGGGCGTAGTGCTGGATGTCGGCGCTCGGGGCGGTCAGCGCATGGTTGAGGCCGAACGCGGTTTCGGTGGTGTCGTAAGTGCCGTAGCTGACCCGGCCTTCGATGGCTTGTTCATCGCGCGTGGCGAGTTTGGTCACGTAGTTCAGCGAACCGCCGACCGAGCCTGCGCCGTTGATCAGCGACGACGGGCCGCCGACCAGTTCCACCCGGTCGTAGATCCACGCGTCCACCGGTCGGGCGAGACCGCCGGAGACGTTGATGCCGTTGAACATCTGGGTGATCTGGCTGCTGGTGAAGCCGCGATAAGAGACGAAGCCGCCGAAACCCGGCGGCGCGCTGGCATTGACGCCGGGCAAAGTGTTGGCGGCGTCCTGGAAGTTCTGTGCGCCATGGCGCTCGATGTCGTTGCGGTTGGCGATGGCCACCGAGGCCGGGGTGTCGCGCACGCTCAGGCCGAGGCGCGAGGCCATGCCGCTGGACTGGTCGAGGCTCAGGCCCGGTTCTGCGCCGGATTCGCCATCGATGGTGATGGGCGCCAGATCCACGGTGGATTGCGCCCAGACGTTGACGGACAGGCAGCCGCACAGGCTCGCCAGCAAAGTGAGTTGTTTCATCATTGAATCCTGAATGCTTGTCTAGGCGTCAGCGCACAGGCACACGCCGCGCGTTGGCGCAGTGGGCTGACAGATCAAAAAAGGCAGAAACACTCAGGCGAGCGGTGGGGCGCGAGGGTTGGCCGAGGGCCAGGTGAAGCGGGCAGGGAGGTCGGCGCTGACGATGGGTGCCAGCGGCGGGCTGTGTTGCTCCGGCAGAACGGCGAGGGTCAGGCTGGAGTTGAACGCCGGGCCCATGCCGCCGCCGACCGAGCACAGCGGACAACCGAACGCCTTGGACAGGGTCGGCAGTTTTTCTTCGGTGGGGTTGTTGGCGATCGGCGCTTGCGTGGCCGGGTCGACCGTACAGAACTGGCCGCCGATACCGTTCAGCTGCATGCCGACCATTTGTCCGTGACCGATGCTGCAGGCGAACACGTTGAACAGGACGCAGCAATAGAGCATCCAGGCCAGCAGTGAGCGATCGGTACGGGAGAATTTCATGGGGCGGCACTTTACCGTACCGCCGATCGGTCGTGCACTTCAAAAAATGCCAACTAGGATGATTTGTTCAAATCCCTTTCCAAGGATTCTCGACCATGACCTTTGTGTTGGCTCAATGGCTGGTGACGGTTTTTGCGGTGATCGCCCTGGTGCATGTGTACTGGGCGCTGGGCGGGCAATGGGCGGCGGTGGCGGCCGTGCCGCAAGTGCCGGTGCAAGGTTTGGTGGCGACGGTGCGCCCGGCGTTCAAACCTTCCGGCTGGATCACGTTGCTGGTCGCGGCGGCGCTGTTGGTGATTGCGGCGCTGGTGTGTATGCGCGTGGGTTGGGGCTTCGCGCCGGTGCATCACTGGTCGCTGCAATGGGGGATCAGCGCGATTGCGCTGCTGCTGTTCGCCCGGGCGATTGGTGATTCGAACCTGGTGGGGTTTTTCAAAGAGGTCAAAGGCTCACGATTTTCACGGCTTGATACGTGGGTGTATTCGCCGTTGTGCGTGGTGCTTGGCGCGGGATTGCTGGCTGTTGCGTGGGTGTGAGCAGACGCCCACCCAGAGGCCGAACTCTCATTTCCACTGTAGGAGCTGTCGAGTGCAACGAGGCTGCGATCTTTTGGCTATTAAAAGATCAGGATCAAAAGATCGCAGCCTCGTTGCACTCGACAGCTTCTACAGACCCACAATCACACAGTCCCATGATTCCGCAGCACCTATAAGCGTTGGGGTTTCAGGGTTTGGCCACGCGCCATAGGTACCATGCGGCGACTGTGCGGTGCGGGCTCCAGGCCTGGCCGATGTCGATCATTTGTTTGCGTGTCGGTTGTAGGTCGAGGCTTTTCAAGCGCCGATAACCTTCACGCACGCCGAAGTCGTCCGCCGGCAGAATGTCCATGCGTTCAAGGCTGTAGATCAGCAGCATTTCCACCGTCCAGCGACCGACCCCGCGCAGGCTGATCAAGCGTTCGATCAGCGCCTCATCGTCCATCGCCAAGGCCGTCGCGTAATCCGGCACCACGCCGTCCAGCGTGGCTTGGGCGATCCCTTGAATGGTCGCGATCTTGCCGCCCGAAAAGCCGCAACTGCGCATTCGATCAAAGTCAGTCGCGAGGATCTGCTCGGGGCGCGGAAAGGATTGCCCGCCAAACAACCCCACCAGCCGCCCTACAATTGCATCCCCAGCCTTGGCGTGCAGTTGCTGATAGGCGATCGCCCGCACCAGCGACTCGTACGGATCACGCGCCGGATGCGGTTGATGCAGGCATGGGCCGACAGCGGCGATGTGCCGCTGCCAGTCTTCGTCGAGCGCGGCCAGAAACTCGCTGGCCGCATGATAGGAGAGCATGCTTTTCAAAAATTCCCTTTTGTTGATCGATCAATTGGTCAGAAGGCCAAGGGTTGCGTGAGCTGTACCGCGGCGTTTTCCAGCCTGAGCAGAAATGCCTTGCGCGGCTGTCCTCCACCATAGCCGGTGAGCGAGCCGTCCGCGCCAATCACCCGATGACACGGCACCACAATCGATAAACGATTGTGTCCGTTGGCCAGGCCCACCGCGCGACTCGCGCCGGGTTTGCCCAGCGCGGCGGCGATGGTGCCGTAGGTGCTGGTCTGCCCGTAGGGGATTTGCCGCAGCGCCGACCAGACCTGCCGGGCAAACTCGCTGCCGGGCAAATGCAGCGCCACGGTAAATTCGCTGAGTGTGCCGGCAAAGTACGCCGCCAGTTGCTGTTCGATCTGCTGCAGATGTCCGTTGTGTCCCGGCACGACCGCATAGCCGTAGCGGTTCTGCAATTCCTCGACTTCGCGGGTCAACGCCGGGCGATCAAGAAACTCCAGCAACACCAGCCCACGACGTTCGGCCATGGCGATCATCGGCCCCAGCGGCGTGGTCAGGCGGGTGAACAGCAACGGTTCACTCTGCGCCGCGCGCCCCGGCGTGATGTGGAATGACTTCTGAAACGCATCACGAAAACCGCTGAGCGATTCATAGCCCGAGTCGAACGCGGCGTGATCAATCGACGTGCCTTGCTTGATCCCGCCCAACGCCGTGCCCAATCGACGCGTGCGCAGCCAGGCATGGAAGGTCATGCCGAAATGTTGTTTGAACCAGCGCCGCAGCTTCAGCGGTTCGATGCCTTCGGCGAGCAATTGCGCATCGCTCCAACGCACCTCGGGATCGGCTTCGACTGCTTTGAGCAACCTCTGCACCCAGTCCGGCGCAATGGCGGCGGCGTCCAGCGGTTTGCAGCGCAGACAGGCGCGATAACCGGCCGACATGCATTCGTCGGCATGGGCGAAAAACTCGACGTTCTCCGGTTTCGGCTTGCGCGCCGTGCAGCTCGGGCGGCAGAAAATCCCGGTGGTTTTCACGGCCGTAAAGAACACGCCTTCATAGGCAGTGTCGCGTTCAAGCATGGCGCGAACCATTTCGGCGTGGGGCGGCAGGACAGCGGTTTGTATGTTCATGGCTTGAGAGTAAAACCAGATTGTCGATGGCTCCACCGAAAAATCGACAGTGAATTCCCACTTCACCTGAACTACCGTGTAGGAGCTGCCGAAGGCTGTGATCTTGATCGTTCCCACGCTCTGCGTGGGAATGCAGCCGCGGACGCTCCGCGTCCAAAGATCAAAAGATCGCAGCCTTCGGCAGCTCCTACACTGTGTGAGGCGTTGAGTTATGCATCCGTTTTCCATTCATCACATCGATCACATCGTCCTGCGCGTCAAAGATCTGCAACGCAGCATCGATTTCTACGGCCAGGTTTTCGGCGCCGAGGTGGTCAAGCGCAACGAGCCGCTGGGCCTGATCCATCTGCGCGCCGGCACCTCAATGATCGACCTCGTCGACCTGCAAGGCGAACTCGGCCGCAAGGGCGGCGGGGCGGCCGGGGCCGAGCGGCGTAACGTCGATCACTTCTGCCTGCGCATCGAACCGTTCGATGAAGCGGCGCTGACCGAACATCTGCAATCCTTCGGCCTGACCGTGGCCAAAGCCGAATCGCGTTTCGGCGCCGAAGGAAAAGGTCTGTCGCTGTATTGTTTCGACCCTGACGGCAATCAGGTCGAACTCAAAGGCCCGTCCGAGGCGTAAACCTCACGCACGTTTAGCCAGCAGCAGCACCGAAGCCGCCGCCGACAACAGTCCCGCGCAGCACCGATTGAAAATACGCTTGCCGCGCGGCTCGGCGAACCAGCGGCGCATGTGCAGGCCCATGTAGGCGTAGGCGCTGATGGCGATCCACTCCAGCGACAGAAACAGCACGCCCAACACGGCGAACTGTGCTGGCACCGGGCGGCCAGGGTCGACGAACTGCGGCAAAAACGCGGTGAACAACAGGATCGCTTTCGGATTACCGGCGGCCACCAGAAACTCCTGTCGCGCCAACGCCCAGAATCCCACCGAAGCCCCGGCTATTTCCTCCTCGGTTTCGGTGTTGGCGCGCCACAGTTGCCAGGCCATGTACAACAAATACCCCGCGCCGACGATCTTGATCGCCTGAAACAGCCATTCCGACGTCTGCAACACCACCGACAGACCGGCGCCCGCGAGCGCAATCATCCCGGCAAACGCCAGAATCCGCCCGACGCCCGCCGAGCAGGCACGCTGAAAGCCGTAACGCGTGGCGTTGCTCACCGACAGCAAATTGTTCGGGCCGGGAGCCATGTTCAGGGCGAAGCAGGCGGGGAGAAACAGCGACAGCGTGGCGAGATCCATGACAGCACTCCAGAAACCAGAAGCGCATTTTTATCACAGCCCCCGTGCGGCCCGACCCGTACAGTCAGGCAGTGCTGTCACGATACAGCGCCCGGCGGTACTGGCGAAACCGTTCGAACTTTTTACGAAATCTGAAACTCTGAAAGGTCAGAGGGCAGTGGTTTCGTCTGAAAAAGCTAGTCGTCGGGTCAGAAAAATGACCTGTGCCGTGTAAAATCCCTCGATGCTATGCCAACCCCGAATGGCCCCAGGCGGCCTCACCAAGAGCGATCTACATGCAAGCAAAGGCCCGTGAAGTTTATGTGCCACCGGTGCTGCAAGATCTGCGAGCCGGCACTGCCGACCTGCACATCGCGCTGGAAAAACGCCTTCCTTTTTTCTCCGACGCCCTCGATATTCAGGCTTTTCAACGGCTGATGCAGGCTTACTACGGCTTCTACCTGCCGCTGGAAAGCGCATTGCTGGACAGCCACTGCATCCCCGCCGATTTTGATCTGACGCCACGTCTCAAAACCGCCACCTTGCGCGGCGACCTGCAAGCGTTGGGCGTCGCGGATGAAGCGATCAACCGCCTGCCGATCTGTAGCCAATTGCCGCAGATCAATTCTGGCGCTAGCTGCCTCGGCATACTGTACGTGCTCGAAGGCGCAACGCTCGGCGGGCAAATCCTGCGCCGGGAAATTTCTGCGCGGTTAGGCCTGGAAGCCGATAACGGCGCGGCTTTTCTCGATGTCTACGGCGCCGCCACCGGCCGTCGCTGGCGCGATTTCATGGAATACCTGGGCAGTCGACCGATGGATGCGGACGAGCGCAAGGCCGTAGTGGCGGCCGCACACACCACATTCAGCTGTTTTGAGCGCTGGCTCGAAAGCCGGGAGGTACTGGCATGACTCCGCAAGACAAACAAGCCTTTGAAGAACTGCTGGCCAACTGTGCCGACGAACCGATTCGGTTCCCCGGCGCGATCCAGCCGCACGGGTTGCTACTGACCTTGAGCGAGCCCGCGCTGGAGATCATTCAGGTCAGCGCCAACGTCGAGAGCCTGCTCGGCCGTCCGGCGCTGGCGCTGATCGGTCAACCGCTGCAAAGCCTGATTGGCGATGAACACGCCGCGCAAGTACGCGAGACGTTGCAACAGCCGACGCTGTCCGACTCGGCGCCATTGCTGTTTCGACTCAACGACATGGCGTTCGAAGGCTTGCTGCACCGTCATCAAGGCGTGTTGATTCTCGAACTGGAAATCCACGTCGAAAACTTCCAGCCGCGTAACGTGGCGGGCAGCGAAACCCATTTGGGCCGCATGCTCCAGCGGCTGCAGGGCGCGACGACGTTGCAGGCGCTGTACGACATCAGCGTCAAAGAAATCCAGGCGATGACCGGTTACGACCGGGTGCTGATTTATCGCTTCGAAGAAGAGGGCCACGGCCAAGTCATTGCCGAAGCGTCCGATCCGTCGATGGAAGTGTTCAACGGTCTGTTCTTCCCGGCGTCCGACATTCCCGAGCAGGCCCGCGAGCTGTATCGCACCAACTGGCTGCGGATCATCCCGGATGCCGCGTACGAGCCGGTGCCGCTGGTGCCGAAGCTGCGTCCGGACACGCAAACGCCGCTGGACTTGAGTTTCGCCACGCTGCGCAGCGTGTCGCCGATTCACTGCCAATACATGAAGAACATGGGCGTGCTGTCGTCGATGAGTATTTCCCTGCTCAAGGGCGACAAACTCTGGGGCCTGATCAGCTGCGGCAACCGCGAACCGCTGCATGTGCCGCATGAATTGCGTGCCGCGTGCCAGACCATCGGCCAGGTGCTGTCGCTGCAAATCAGTGCGATGGAGGCGCTGGAAGTCAGCCGTCAGCGCGAAGCAAAAGTCGACGCGCTGGCGATGCTCAATCAAGCGATGATCGACTCGCCGCAGAATGTCTTCGACGGTCTGGCTAACCAGCCTGAAGTGCTGATGGCGCTGACCGGCGCCGGCGGCATTGCGATCATCGAAGACAAGCAATTGCACCGTTACGGCAACTGCCCGGAGCCGGACGAAATCCGCGCCCTGCACAAGTGGTTGCAGGACGGCGGCGAGGCGGTGTTCTCCAGTCATCACCTGGCCAGCGTTTACCCGCCGGCCGCGCACTATCAGCAAGTCGCCAGCGGCGTGCTCGCCATGAGCCTGCCGAAACCGGTCGACAACGGTGTGCTGTGGTTCCGCCCGGAGGTGAAGGAAAACATCAATTGGAGTGGCGATCCGCGCAAGCCGCTGGATCTGGAAAACTCTGACGCCGGCCTGCGGCTGCGCCCGCGTACGTCGTTCGAAATCTGGAAAGTCGAGATGGCCGGGATCTCCACCAAATGGAGCCACGGCGATCTGTTTGCGGCCAACGATCTGCGGCGTTCAGCGCTGGAAAATGATCTGGCGCGACAAGTGCGCCGCGAGCAGGAAGCGGTGCGTGCCCGTGATGAGCTGGTGGCGGTGGTTTCCCACGATCTGCGCAACCCGATGACGGTGATCTCGATGCTCTGCGGCATGATGCAGAAGGCCTTCAGCTCTGACGGCCCGCATACGTCGCGACGGATCTCCACGGCCATCGACACCATGCAACAAGCGGCCGGACGCATGAACACGCTGCTGGAAGACTTGCTCGACACCTCGAAAATCGACGCCGGGCGCTACACCATCACCCCGCAGAAGCTCGACGTCGGGCAGATGTTCGAGGAAGCGCAGTCGCTGCTCGCACCGTTGGCAATCGACAAGGACATCAGCATTTCCTTTGAGGCCGACGCGGATCTGAGCATTCATGGCGATCCTGAGCGGCTGTTTCAGGTGCTGTCGAATCTGATCGGTAACGCGATCAAATTCACTCCGCGTCTGGGCACCGTCGGCGTGCGTGCGAAGTCGGTGGGCGATGAAATTGTCTTCACCGTGCGCGACAGCGGCGAGGGTATTCCCAAGGAGAACCTGCCGCACGTGTTCGATCGTTACTGGACGGTGAAGGACGGCAACCCGACTGGCACCGGCCTGGGTTTGTACATCACCCAAGGCATCGTCGAGGCCCATGGCGGGCGGATCGTCGCCGAGAGCGAACCGGGGCAGGGCAGCGAATTCCGCTTCACCGTGCCACGCCTGGACTAACCCACAAAATCCCCTGTAGGAGCTGCCGAAGGCTGCGATCCTTTGATCCTGTTTTCAAAAGACAAGATCAAAAGATCGCAGCCTTCGGCAGCTCCTACAGGGGCAGGGGCATTTTCTTCAATACTGGGGATCGGACGCTGGTTAGGGTGGGCGCCTTGTTCCTTGTTTTGAAGCAGGTGTGCGATGAGTCTGATTGTTTCGATGGCGGCGTTTGCGCTGGCGGCGTCCATCACGCCGGGGCCAGTGAATATTGTGGCGTTGAGTTCGGGGGCGCAGTTCGGCTTTCGCGCCAGTCAGCGGCATGTCGCCGGGGCCACGTTAGGGTTTGTGTTGCTCTTGGTGCTGATGGGGTTGGGGCTGCATGAAGTGCTGCAGCTGTGGCCGTTCCTGACCCGCGTGGTGCAACTGGCCGGGGTGGCGTTTTTGCTGTTCATGGCGTGGAAACTGGCCACCGATGACGGGCAACTGAACGCCAAGGATTCAGCGCGGGCACCGTCGATGCTGTACGGCGCGGTGATGCAATGGCTCAACCCCAAGGCGTGGCTGGCCTGTGTAGCGGGGATGGGCGCGTTTGTCGCCGATGGTGAGGCGCGGTTGGTCTGGCAGTTTGCGGCGGTGTACCTGGTGATCTGCTATGTGTCGGTGGGTTGCTGGGTGTATGCCGGGACGTTCTTGCGCGGGTATCTGAGCAATGCGGCGGGGATGCGTTGGTTTAACCGGGTAATGGCTGGGCTGTTGGCGATCAGTGCGGGGTATTTGTTGTTGCCCTAAACCTTGAAAGGCAAAAGATCGCAGCCTGCGGCAGCTCCTACAAGGGAATGAGTACACCCTGTAGGAGCTGCCGAAGGCTGCGATCTTTTGATCTTGCCCCAACTTCAGCCACGATATTGGCCGGGGGTTGCGGCCAGGTGTTGTTTGAACGCGCGCTGAAAATGCGCTTGATCAGCAAACCCAGCCTCCAGCGCCACATCGGCAATCAACTGCCCGCCACGCAAACGCTCGCGGGCAAACTGGATGCGCTGATTGACCAAAAACGCATGCGGTGTCATGCCGTAATGCTGCTTGAACGCGCGGATCAAATACGACGGTGACAGCTGCGCCGCCGTGCAAATATCCTCAAGGCTGAGCAGTTCCGTGCAGTGCTCCCGAATAAAATCCGCCGCCCGTTCCAGTTTGAAATTCGGCTCGCGCAACGCTTGCCCGGCAGGGTTCAGGCGCCATTGCAGATCGCTGAAAAACTCCACCGCCGTGCTCTGTTTACGCAGCACATCCTGCTGATCGTCGACCAACACCTCGTACAGCGCCATCAAGCCGCGAAACAGCGCCGCATCCTGCAAGTGCGTGGCGGCAAACCGGCGAAATTCCAGATCCTCACCAAACCCCAACTGATGCTGCAAATCCGTCAGCCACGGCGTCTCGACGTACAGCATCACGTACGACCACGGTTGATCATCAATCGGATTGCAGGCATGCACGTCGCCCGGATTCATCAACACCACCGTGCCCGCCGCGACCTCGAATTGCGCCTGTTCATGCACATAAGTACTGCGCCCGGCAGTGATCGCGCCGATGGAAAAGTGCGCGTGGGAATGCCGGGCGTAACAGACTTCGCGACCATCGGCGATGGCCCGCGCTTCGATAAAGGGCAGGGCGTCGTCGCGCCAGAAGCGCGGGGCTTTTTCAGGGTTTTTGGCGGCAGCGTGTTTCATTATGGTTATTCCCGGCAGGCCAGTGCCCGAGTGTATTAGCTCTGGCCGGCAAAGGCCCGTTCCAGTTCGGCAATGTCGAGTTTTTTCATTTTGAACATCGCCTGCATGGCCCGCTGCGACTTGCTGGTGTCGGCGTCCAGCATCATTTGCATGAACGCCACCGGGACGATTTGCCACGACACGCCGAACTTGTCCTTGAGCCAACCACACTGCTGCGCCTCGACCGGGCCGCCCGCAGACAGTTGGCCCCAGAAATGGTCGACTTCTTCCTGATTCTGACAATTGACCTGAAACGAAATCGCTTCACTGAACGTGAACATCGGCCCCCCGTTGAGTCCAGTGAAGGTATGGCCATCGAGCTCAAAACTGACGGTCATCACCGCGCCTTCCGGCTTGCCGTGAAATTCCTGACCGACCTTGCTGTAGTGGGTCAGGCCGGTGATTTTCGCGTGATCGAAGATCGAGCAATAGAACTTCGCCGCCGCTTCGGCCTGATCGTCGAACCACAGGCACGGCGTGATTTTTTGAAAGCGTTGCATGGCAGTCATCCTCGGCAGGTTA
Organism: Pseudomonas sp. NPDC088429; assembly: GCF_044753305.1. NCBI lineage: Bacteria > Pseudomonadati > Pseudomonadota > Gammaproteobacteria > Pseudomonadales > Pseudomonadaceae > Pseudomonas > Pseudomonas sp. NPDC088429. The sequence goes on from NZ_JBIVMX010000034.1 coordinate 35,509, forward strand.
GACACGCTGGACTTTCAGCGTAGACAGTCCTTGGTCGAATGGCAGTGCCGTAGATCGACAAGTCGCGGCGTCAAAAATCCCAGCGCGCCGCCAGTTGCAGGCTGCGCGGTTCGCCGTAGAAGCCGGTGCCGAAGTTGCCGAGGCCGGTGTAGTAGGTTTTGTCGAAGAGATTTTTCACATTGAGCGTGGTGCTCAAATGTTCATTGAAACGGTAGCGTGCCATCGCGTCGACCAGGTAATAACTGTCCTGAGTAATGCGCACGTTCTGATCGGCACCGGGCTGGAACACGTTGCCGAAGAATTCGCTCTGCCAACTGACGCCGCCGCCCAGGGTCAGGTTTTGCCAGACACCGGGCAGGCGATAGCTGCTGAACAGGCGGACTAACTGCTCCGGCGCGGTGGTTTGCAGGATCGAGGCATAGACCGGATCGCCGTTGGCATCGCGTGTGTGGTTGTAGGCGTAACCGGCGGAGAGGTTCCAGCCGTCGGCGACTTCGCCAGCCAGTTCCAACTCGAAACCTTTGGTGGTCGCGCCTTGCACCGCGCGATAAACAGCCTGCGTGTCGAAGCCGCTGACCTGCTCGGCGACGTTGTCCTGCTCGATGCGAAACACGGCAAAACTGGCGTTGACCCGACCGTCGAAATACTCGGCTTTTATCCCCGCCTCATAGCTGTCGCCTTGCACCGGGTCGAGCACTTGGCGCGCGGCGTCCTTGCTCAGTTGCGGCTGATAAATGCGCGTGTAACTGGTGTACAGCGAGTAAGTATCGTTGAGGTCGTAGACCGCGCCGGCGTAAGGCGTGACCACCCCGGTCTGGCGGTAGCCATCGCACACATCGACCGTGGCCGGGTCGCTGTAGTCGAGGTGGTCGCTGGCGGTGAAATCACTGACGCGTCCGCCGAGGATCAGCGCCAGGTCGTCGCTGACCTTGAAGCGGGTCGAGACGTAGGCGCCGGTCTGGCGCTGGCTGATGTCGTCAATGCCGATCTGCGGGATATCGGGTTTGGCGAACTCGCCGTGCCAGTCGAAGATACTGCCGTCCAGCGGCGGATAAACCGAGCCGTACACCGGGTTGTTCTGGCGAGTGTTCATCGACATGAAACCGACGATCATCTGGTGCTCGCGACCGAACAACGAGAACGGCCCGCCGAGGTTGAGATCGACGTTGTCCTGCACCTCGTCGCCCTTGAATTTGCCCATGTAGAGGAACATGCCATCGCCGGTCACCGGATCTGGATTACCGCCGCTGGCCGAGCCGAGCAGGGTGTCGTGCTCGCGGTGTTTGCGGTCGTAGCTGAGTTTCAGCGTCCAGTCGTTTTTCAGTTGTCGGGCGACGGAAGCGAACAAGGTTTGGTTGCTGAAATCGCGACGGCTCCAGTCAGTGGCCGGGTTGAACGAGCGAGAGAAATTCGTCCGCGAACCATCGCTGTAGAACATCGGAAAACCCGTCCAGCTCGCGCCGCGTGAGCGAGTGTTTTGCTGGTCGAAACCGAAGGTCAGCAGAGTGTCCGGACTGAGATCGGCTTCGACGATGGCGTAGGCGATGTCCTTGGTGTTCTGGTAGTGATCGGCGTGGGCGCTGCGCTCCTGATGAACGCCGACAAAGCGTGCACGCAGGTTGCTGTTCAGAACGCCGGAGATATCGGCTTCGCTGCGGTAGTTGTCCCACGACCCGACGCTGCCACTGAGCGAGGCTTTGAACGCCGGAGTAGGGCGTTTGCGGATCAGGTTCACCGTGGCCGAAGGGTCGCCCGAACCGGTCATCAATCCCGTCGCGCCCTTGATGATTTCAACGCGGTCGAAGGTTGCCATGTCGGTGCTGGTGGTGCCGTAATCGTAGACGCCGTCGTAGTCGGTATTGACGCCGTCGTACTGGAAATTGGTGATCGGCGCGCCACGGCTGGAAAACTCCCAGCGCTCGCTGTCGTAGTTCTGCACGCTGATCCCCGGTGCACGGCGCAGCACATCGGCGATGCCGTTGGCGCCTTGGTCATCGATTTGCTGGCGGGTGATCACGGTCACCGATTGCGGGGTTTCGCGCAGCGACAGCGCCAGTCCGGTAGCGGATGCGCTGACGCCGGTGGTGTAGGCGTGAGTGTCCTCGGTGATCGCGCCGAGGGTTTTGCCGTTGATGGTCGTGGCGTCCAATTGCAGCGGATTTGCAATGGCTGTGCTGCGCAAAACGTAACCGCCGCCCATTTGCCGCTGAGCTTGCAGGCCGCTGCCCTTGAGCAGGATTTGCAGCGCCTGTTGTGGCGTGTAGTCACCGCTGAGGCCGGGGCTGCGCTTGTCCGCTGCAAGGTCATTGTGCCCGGCGATAAACACGCCGCTTTGTTCGGCGAAGCGGTTGAGCACTGTGACCAACGAACCGGGCGCAACCGAATAATGCTGAATCTGCCCCTCCGCTAACGCACACATCGCCGGCATGGCAGACGCCAGGGCCAAGGCAAAACGAGTGCGGGCGAGGGTAGAGCGCAACATGGAGTTCCCGGGGCAATCAACGAAATGAGGGGGCTAGTGGTTAACCAAATGAACCCGCCAAAAGGGAACCGCGATATGAAAAAAACCTCAGGCTTTCGGCCCGACGCTGACCCACCAATCGAAGGTTTTGTTGATGCGGATCGGCAGCGCCGCTTCCAGCAGACGCAAGGCTTGATCGGTGTCCTTGAGCGGGAATGAACCCATCACCGGCAGCGCGGCCACGACCGGATCGCAATGCAGATGCCCCGCTCGATAGCGGCTGAGCTCCTCGATCAACTTGCCCAGCGGCAGGTTATCAGCCAGCAACACACCCCGGCGCCAAGCCTCGCGGGAGGGATCGGCAGCGCTGGTGATGTTCATTCGTCCCGTGCTGAAGTTGATTTGCTGGCCGGCCTGAATCACGGCGGTTTCGCCCTGACGATTAGTGGCTTCGACTGCACCTTCGTAGACATTCAGTACGGTGTTGTGCTCGTTCTGCCGTACGCTGAATCGCGTGCCCAGCGCACGCATGCGGCCATGTTCGGTCTCGACCCAAAAGGCTCGGTCGAGGTCTTTGGCGGTGTCGATCAGCACTTCGCCGGCGCGCAGTTGCAGCAGGCGCTGGTGCGCATCGAAACGCACATTCAGGGCACTCAAGGCGTTGAGCCAGATTCGGCTGCCGTCGCTTAACGTCGTTTCGCGGGTTTCGCCGGTGCCAGTGGAAAGGTCGACAGTCAACCGCTCGACTGAATCAATCAACGGCGTGTTGCGTCCGATTGCCCATCCGGCCATGCCGGTCGCGGCCAAAATCAACAAACCTTTGAGCGACTGACGACGGCTGATCGACGTGCGCGCGCTGCTGCGCAAGGTGTGGCTGACGGCTTCAGTCTCTTGCTGCAACGGCGTAAAACGCTGGCCAACCCGTTCGATATAACGCCAAGCCGCCTGATGCTCAGGGCTTTGTGCCAGCCAGGCCTGCCAGCGCAGATGTTCCTGTTCGGCGACCGGCTCGTCATGCAATTGCACGTACCAGTGCGCCGCTTGTTCGAGGCTGGCGTGGCTGAGTGTTTGCGTGGCGTTATTCAATCAGCAGACCATCGAGTTCGGCTTCAAGAATGGCGCAATGCATCATTGCCTGCGCCAGATATTTCTTGATCATCCGCTCGCTGACGCCGATCTGTTCGGCGATCAGTTTGTAGGGCATGCCGTGCAATTGCGCGAGGATGAACGCGTCGCTGACCCGCTGCGGCAGGCGCTGCAGCATGGCGTCCACTTCCAGCAGGGTCTCGACGATGATCGCCTGTTGCTCGGGCGAGGGCTGCAGGGCCGGCGGGCGATTGGCGAGGGTTTCCAGCCAGGTCTGTTCCAGTTGCCGACGGCGCCAGTGATCGACGCACAAGCCGCGGGCAATGGTCGCCAGATAAGAGCGTTCGTGGACTTCGCCGTTGAAGGTTTGCGGACGCTTGAGCACGCGGATGAAAGTGTCATGCGCAAGGTCGGCGGCATCCATTGCGTTGCTCAGGCGCCGACGCAATAGCTCGTGCAGCCAGCGGTGATGGCTGAGGTAGAGATTCTGCACGAGTGAGGTGTCGGCGACCGTCATCAGAGCAAGCGTCCAGAGCGACCGTTACGGGTCTAAATAGGAATGGGTCGCGATTAAAGCAAAAGGACGCAGGTCGCGCAAATGATATTGGTTTGCTTTTAGGCGATGGCGTTGATGGTTTGAGCTGAATGCAGTCTTAATGACAACTACCCGAGTCAAAAAGACCTTTATTGATCTGTGTCAATTTGACTCTGGTTTTTGCAGGTGGCTGATTTTGTTGAATTATAAAACTGGCACGAGACTTGATGTGGTCAAGGTACAAAACTGAACAGCCCAGGAGTCCGTCACCATGCTCACTTTCTTCGAAAGCCCGCTGAACGTTCTGCACCTGTCGAGCAAAGTCCTCGTCGCCGGTCTGGTCATGTTGTTGGCTGGCATCTACGGCGCGTACTTATATGACGGCCACATGCCGATTGCGCTGCTGGTGGCGATGCACGCGCTGACTATCCTCGGCCCGACCCTGATCAAAATCGGCTACGTCATGCGTTTGTTGGCGCAGTATCGTCTGCGCGGCCCGCGATTGATCCTGCAAACCGCGTAACCCTTGTAGGAGCCGAGCTTGCTCGCGAAGGCGGCGTATCAAGCAACACAGGCTCAAGCTGTGCCGACGCCTTCGCGAGCAAGCTCGGCTCCTACAGGGTTAGCGGTGTTTTTTGGATATCAGTTGCGCTCAGCCACCATCAGTAGTGACTGCGGCACCGGGCTTTGCGGGTGCTGCGGTTCTTGTAGGCTGACCAGCCGCAACCCGGCCATGTCGAGCGCATTGAACCAACTCGACAACGTGCGGAAATACCACGGCATCGGCTGCCACTGGCCCTTGAACCCGGCGAACGATTCTTCGCGCCAGCCGTCCTGATAATCGCCTGCCGCAACGGCCCATGGGTGCAAGGTCTGGATGATCAGGGCGCCGCCCGGAGCCAGCAGGGCATTCATCGCAGCCAGCAATGGAATGATGTCCTGATGCAGCAGCGAAAAATTCGCGCAGATCAAATCGTAATCGCGGCCGACATCAACCTTCGCCTCGACCAACGCGTCGTAGTCAGCGACATGCACGGTGCAAGTGCCGGCCAGACGTGCCGCGTCCACCAGCGTCGCATCGCCATCGACGCCTACCGCCTCAATCCCCCGATCCGCCAACGCCCGCAGCAACCAGCCTTCGCCGCAACCCAGATCAAGCACACGCGCCGGCTGACGCCCGATGATCGCCAGTAGAACGGCTTGATCAGTCACCTGCTGCCGGCTCTCAATGGCACCGCTGCGGATGACGTCGATCCACGCGTCGGCGTTGGCGTGCCAGCTCTGTAGCAGGGCGGATTCAGGGGTGGGCATGTCGGTCTCCGACAGGGTTGAAAGAAAGCAGTCCGGGACAACCACAGTATGGACGCCGCGCCGCATTCAGCGAGCTTACCAACGGGCATCAGTCTGCACGGCGGGCAGGTACCGATTGCGTGTATGCTCTGCTCCTTTCCTGTCTCACTCCGCACGCCTGCATTCGATTCCTTGCGTTTTGAACCCATGGCGCGCGCCTCCCTATGCTGGAGCCCTAATGATTTCGCAGAGCTTCATCGACCCGTGCGACTCGTCCGAACGTCTTGCCGTGCTGCACGGCTATGAAATCCTCGATACCCCACGCGAAGCGGATTTTGACGAGCTCGTGAGCCTGGCCGCCGCCATCTGCGACGCGCCAATTTCGGTGATGAACCTGATAGACCGCCACCGCCAGTGGTTCAAGACGGAAACAGGCTTGGGAATCCGCGAAACACCCTTGGACGTTTCCATCTGCCGTCACGTCCTTCTGCAGCCCGGCATCACCGTCATACCCGATCTGCGCGCTGACCCGAGGATGAGCTCCAACCCGCTGGTGACGGCCGATGAGGGTTTGCGCTTCTACGCCGGCTGCTTGCTGGAGACGGCGGAAGGCTACGGCCTCGGGACGCTGTGCATTCTCGACCGACACCCGCGACAGCTGAGCCCGCAACAGCAAATCGCCCTGGTGACGTTGGCCAAACAGGTCATGGCGCAAATGGAGCTGAGGCGCTCGCTGCGGCAGAAAAATCAGCTGCTTGAGCAAAAGGACATGCTCCTCAAGGAAATCAACCATCGGACGAAGAATCACCTGCAACTGATCATCGGGCTGATCCAGCTGCAAATACGCCAATTGGCAGATCCCGTCGCCCGCGCGGCACTCGTCGATACCAGCCGGCGGATCATGAGCATCGCCGCCGTCCACGAAAAGCTGTATCAGGCCGATCAAGTGGAAACGGTCAACGCAGGTATTTATCTGGCCGAGTTGATCGATGGGCTGCGCGGTTCAGCCTCGGCGCAAACACGCTTCGTGATCGACCTGGACGACGTCATCCTGCCGCTGGACAAGGCGATCCCGTTGGCGCTGGTGCTCAACGAACTGGTCACCAATGCCCTTAAATACGCCTACGCCGACAAGTCGGCGGGGGACGTGTTTATCGAGCTGAAGGCGGCTGCTGGTCAGGTGCTGTTGAACGTGACGGATAAGGGCGCGGGGCTGCCTGCGGGGTTTGATCTGAAACAGCATTCGTCCGTGGGAATGAAGATCATCAAATCCCTGACCCGCCAACTGCGGGGCGAGATGTCGATGCTCAATATGAGCCCGGGTTTGCAGTGTTCGCTGAGATTTCCGTTTTAAGGCCATAAGTATCGCCTTGCAGGTCGTTGAGGTTGGCGCGGGACATTGATGAGAATCTCTCATGAGGGGCGCGGGATTAATCCATGAAAGCAGGTTGCGCACGGATCCGCGACCCCCGAGAGTTGCTTGCAGTGCGAAAGTGTTTGGCTGAGTCCGGCTATGTTTCCTTGAGAAATTGCTGCGTCAGGTCAATCGGACGATCACTTTTTTGAAGCCGCGAGTGCCTCTTTCAGCGCCCCATCTGCACGTTCAGCCGTCTGCGCGTCGCCGTGTTTTTTCAGCAGTTCACTGACCTCGTGCAACTGTGCTGCGCTGAGTCCCACGCGCAGGCTCGCCGCCATGTGCGAGCGCAATTGCGATTCCACCCCCGGCGTTGCCGCCAGCGCCCCGACGGTCGCCAGTTCGCGGCTTTGCCAGTCGAGGTTGTCGCGCTCGAAGATGTCGCCGAACAGGTGGGTTTGCAGGAACTGGTTGGCTACCGGGGCGAACTCGAACACCGGGCCTTTGACCGGAGCGCCGGAGATCTTCGTTTGATTGGCGGTGCCGGCGGCCAGCAGTTCATCACCGGTCGGAATCGCCCGGCTCGGTTCACGCCCCGGCGCATCGTCAATGCCGCGCTGTTTGCGCGCTTGCACCACAGTCATCAATTCGTTCAAGGCGTTCAGGCTGCGCGGGAAGCCGACATAGGCGTAGAGCTGCACGAGAATTTCCCGGGTTTCGCTGATGGTCAGGCCGGCATCGAGTCCCTGGTTGAGCGCCGTGTTGAGGTTGGGCATGTCGCTGGTCGCCATGAACGCGGCGATCAGTGGAATCGATTGTTGTTGGCTGGACAAAGTTGCTGCGCTTGCTGGCGTGCTGGTCATGGGTTGCGATGCCTCGGCTGCGTGAGTGGTAACACTGAACATTGCCCCGACACTCAGACAGAGCGCCATGAGTGCGGGGCGGGCGGTGTGGTTGCGGACGTCGATGTTCATCAGATCAACTCCCTTCAGGTCGTGCCGCGGTGCCGCGCGGTGGGCGTGGCCAGCGTGCGGATTTTCAAGATGTCACTCGGTACAAAAATTCAATTATCGCGAGACAGGGTGATCGCTCAGCCAGCCGTTCACGCGTTCCATGGTCTTGCGCTCCTGCTCACCCTCCATCACAAAACCTTCCAGCACCTTGGCTTTCGGCGCGTGCTGGACGAGGATGCTGCGGCTATACCCAGTCCACGTTGAATCAGCCCGGCGACCACGCGGGTATTGCCGGAGCGCGAGAAGTACGCGACCAGAATCCGCGAGCCTGAGCGCGGTGTTTCACTGGCACTCTGCGTGTCGGCGAGCGACAGCAGTGGGGCGCTGGCCAATGCGGCGATCACCGTGCGCCGCAGCGGATCGTGATCGTTACTCATCGGCCGACGCGCGCCTTGAGGGCTTCGGGATAACGCTCGCCTTCGATACGGATTTGCGCCAGTGCGGTGTCAATTGCCTTGAGTTCAGCAGCGTCGAGCGTGATGTCAGCGCCGCCGAGGTTTTCTTCCAGTCGATGCAGTTTGGTCGTGCCCGGAATCGGCACAATCCACGGTGCCTGTGCGAGCAGCCAGGCCAGCGCGATCTGCGCCGCTGTGGCTTGTTTCTGCGCGGCGATCTGACGGATCAACACCACCAGGCCCTGATTCGTTTGCAGCGCCGACTGGCTGAAGCGCGGGACGATGCTGCGGAAGTCATCGCTGCCGTAAGTGGCCTCGGCCGACACCGTGCCGGTAAGAAAACCCTTGCCCAGCGGGCTGAACGGCACGAAGCCGATGCCCAGCTCCCAAAGCGTCGGCAGGATTTCCTGCCCGGGCTCGCGCCACCACAACGAGTATTCGCTTTGCAGCGCGGTGACTGGTTGTACTGCATGGGCGCGGCGAATGGTTTGCGCACCGGCCTCCGACAGGCCGAAGTGCTTGACCTTGCCTTCGCTGATCAAATCTTTCACCGCGCCGGCGACGTCCTCGATTGGCACGTCCGGATCGACGCGGTGCTGGTAGAGCAAATCGATGTAATCAGTCTTCAACCGCTTCAACGAACCCTCGACGGCCTCCCGAATGTGCTCGGGGCGGCTGTTGAGAATCTGCTGCTTATTGTCGTCACCGAAGGTGAAGCCGAACTTGGTGGCGATGACGACTTTGTCACGAACGGGCGCCAGTGCTTCGCCGACCACTTGCTCGTTCAGGTAAGGGCCGTAGACCTCGGCGGTGTCGAAGAACGTCACGCCTCGGTCAACGGCTGAACGGATCAGTGCGATGGCTTGCTGGGTATCCGTGGCCGGGCCATAACCGTGACTCAAGCCCATGCAGCCAAAGCCGAGGGCGGATACTTCGAGTGAGCTGTTGCCGAGTGTGCGCTTGTGCATGTCGATCTCCCGTTGGCGTTGGGAGAACAGTAAGCGAGCTGACTGGTGAGGACTAGACGGGTAAAGCAGGATGGCTTGATGAATTCTGCTCATTAATAGACTGGGAGACGCACGGCGAAGACCGTTCGTGGCAACCGAGCAAACCTTTTCCAGACTGAATGATCTCTAACTTGAAGTTGAATAGCTGAGGTGCACCATGAATAAATCAACCGGCGGCTGCCTGTGCGGCGATGTCCGTTTCGAAGTGTCCGGCCAGCCTTACCGCGTCGGCATCTGCCATTGCCTCGACTGCCGCAAACGCCACGGCGCGCTGTTCCACACCTCGGCCATATTCCCCGAAGACGCGCTCAAGGTCAGCGGCGAAACCCGCGACTACAACGGACGATTCTTCTGCCCGCGCTGCGGTTCTCCAGTGTTTACGCGTTCGGAAGATGAAGTCGAGGTTAACGTCGGATCGCTCGATGAGCCGGATCAGTTCAAACCCACTTACGAACTCTGGACGATACGCCGGGAGGCGTGGTTACCGGCGTTGCCGCTTGCCCACCACTACGAACGTGACCGGGAAAGCACGGGCCGCACAGAGGAATAGGGAGCCCTTGTGGGAGCGAGCTTGCTCGCGAAGGCAGTGGATCAGTCACCCCAACATTGACTGACAGACCGCATTCGCGAGCTCGCTCCCACATGGGGTGGGTGTGGATCTCAGAAATGAGGATTGGCACACATCATTGTGAGAGCGAGCCTGCTCGCGAAAGCAGTGGGTCAGTCAGCACAGCAATTTCTGATTGAATGCTTTCGCGAGCAGGCTCGCTCCCACAGGGGATGGGTGTGGATCTCAGAATTAAGGGTTGGCACACATCATTGTGGGAGCGAGCCTGCTCGCGAAAGCAGTGGGTCAATCAGCACAGCAATGTCTGATTGAATGCTTTCGCGAGCAAGCTCGCTCCCACAGGGGAGAGTGTGTATGACCAGCAATTTTAGCCGCGAATAAAGGCCAGCAGATCCGCGTTAATGGTATCGGCCTCCGTCGTCGGCATTCCGTGTGGAAACCCCGGGTACGACTTCAGTGTGCCGTTGGGCAGCAACTTCGCCGACAACGGCGCCGAGTTGGCGTACGGCACAATCTGGTCATCCTCACCGTGCATCACCAACACCGGCACGGTGACTTTCTTCAGGTCTTCGGTGAAGTCCGTCTGCGAAAACGCCACGATCCCGTCGTAATGCGCCTTCGCCCCGCCAATCATGCCCTGGCGCCACCAATTGGCGATCACCCCTTCGGACGCCTTCGCCCCTGGCCGGTTGTAGCCGTAAAACGGCCCGGTCGGAATATCCCGATAGAACTGCGCGCGACTCGCCGCCAAATTCGCCTGAAACTCATCGAACACCGATTTCGGCAACCCACCCGGATTGCTCTCGGTCTGCACCATCAACGGCGGCACCGCGCTGATCAACACGCCTTTGGCGACGTTGTCCTGGCCATGCGGGGCGATGTAATGAATGACCTCACCGCCCCCGGTCGAGTGGCCGACGTGCACCACGTTCTTCACGCCCAAGTGATTAACCACCGCCAGCGCATCATCCGCGTAGTGATCCATGTCGTGGCCGTCCCAGACCTGGCTCGAACGCCCGTGGCCACGGCGGTCATGGGCAATCACCCGAAAGCCTTCGCCAAGGAAAAACAGCATCTGCGCATCCCAATCGTCCGAGCTCAGCGGCCAGCCGTGGTGAAAGTGGATCACCGGCGCGTCTTTCGGGCCCCAGTCTTTGTAGAAGATTTCGACGCCGTCTTTGGTGGTGACAAATCCCATGTTCGCTACTCCAGACCAATGTGATGGATAACCCGCGCGGTGGGCGCGGACCGGTTTCACTCATGACGCGTTTTTTAAGGTGATGGCTCGGGTGCGAGCCGTTATCAACTGTAGGATTAAAGTCGACATCTGCATGACCGGTGGTCGCAACGTCTGGCTTCATGCGCAATTTAGGCTTTGCTGAAAGGGATAAGCCGAGGCGCGCGTAGGCATGTTTGGCCACAGCGGCGCCCCTTCAGAACACCGTGAGTCTGAGGAAATTCCCCGATGCTGACCTTGAATATCAATGGCAAGGATCAGGAGCTCGATGTCCCCGCGGACATGCCGTTGCTCTGGGTCCTGCGCGATGTCGCGCACCTTACCGGTACCAAATTCGGCTGCGGCATGGCCCAGTGCGGAGCTTGCACTGTGCACGTTGACGGTGCGCCGTTGCGCGCCTGCATCACCCCCGCAACCGCCGTGGCCCACGGGCAGAAAATTCTCACCATCGAAGGCCTGTCCACCGACGGTTCGCACCCGGTGCAGCAAGCCTGGGCTGAACTTGACGTGGTGCAGTGCGGTTACTGCCAGTCGGGGCAGATCATGTCTGCCGCCGCTTTGTTGGCGAAAATCCCCAAACCCACCGACAGCGATATCGACCAGGCGCTCTCCGGCAATATCTGCCGCTGCGGCACCTATCCGCGAATCCGCGCAGCGGTGAAGCGTGCATCGGAAATCGGCTGATTGATTACGTGGGAGTCGGGTGATGAACAGTCCTGTATCGCGTCGGGGTTTTCTCAAGGGCAGCGCCGTGTTGGGCGGCGGCTTGGTGGTGGCGTTCGTCGTCCCCGGCGGACATAAGTTTGCCTATGCGGCCGAGAACGAAGGCAAGGTCTTTGCGCCGAATGCGTTTTTGCGCATCGCGGCGGACAACAGCGTCACCGTGTTGCTCGGGCATTCGGAGATGGGCCAGGGCATCTGGACGGGCCTGACCATGCTGATCGCCGAAGAACTGGATGCCGATTGGTCGAAGATCCGCGTCGAACATTCGCCCGCATCAGCGGCGGATTACGGCATGCCGGGGTTTGGCGGCATGCAGATTACCGGCGGTTCGACGTCGACATGGATGGAGTTCGATCGCTATCGGCTGGCAGGCGCGACCGCTCGGCAAATGTTGGTTGAAGCAGCGGCGAAGCGTTTTGAAGTGGCGCCCTCGGCGATTCGCACCGAGTCAGGCGTGGTGATTGCCGGCGACAAACGTGCGACTTACGGCGAGCTGGCGGACGCCGCCGGGCAACTCCCCGTGCCGGATCCGAAATCGATCACCTTCAAGGAAGCCAAGGACTGGAAAGTCATCGGCAAACCGACCAAGCGCCTCGACACGCCGGAGAAAATCACCGGCCGCGCCAAGTTCGGCATGGATGTGCAGTTCGAAGGCTTGATGACGGCGATGGTCGCGCGCGCCCCGGTGTTTGGTGCCAGCGTCAAATCCTTCGAAGGCGCCGAAGCGTTGGCGGTGCCGGGCGTGCACAAAGTGCTGCAAGTACCGACCGGTGTCGCGGTGATTGCCGAGCATTATTGGGCGGCGAAGCTCGGGCGGGATGCGCTGAAGATTGACTGGGATCTAGGCCCGCATGCGGATCTGAGCAGTGAAAAATTGCTGGAGAGTTTCCGCAAACTGGCCACGACGCAAGGCACGTCAGCCAGTCAGGCCGGGGATGCCAAGGGCACTTTTGGCAAAGCCACGAAGAAAATCGACGTTGAATACAGCGTGCCGTATCTGGCCCACGCGCCGATGGAACCGCTCAATTGCACGGTGAAGATCAGTGCCGAGAAATGCGAGATCTGGACGGGGACGCAGTTTCAGACGCTGGATCAAATGGTCGCCGGCAAGATCACCGGGCTGAAGCCTGAACAAGTGGAAATCCACACCGAGTTTCTTGGCGGCGGGTTTGGACGTCGAGCCAATCCCACCTCAGATTTCGTCGCTGAAGCGGTGCAAGTGGCGAAAGCCGCCGCCATGCCGGTGAAAACCGTGTGGTCGCGGGAAGATGACATTCGTGGCGGTTACTACCGGTCGATGTTCCTGCATCAGGCGAAGATCGGTTTGGGCGCTGATGGTTTGCCGTCGAGTTGGCAGCATGTGTTGGTCGGGCAGTCGATCATGGCGGGCACCATGCTGGAGCAAACCATGGTCAAGAACGGCATCGATTCGACGTCGGTCGAGGGCGTGGCCGACAGTCCTTACGTCAAAGGTCTGGCCAATCATCAAGTGGATCTGCATTCGCCACAGACTGGCATCAATGTGTTGTGGTTGCGCTCGGTGGGCCATAGCCACACCGGTTTTGTCATGGAATCGTTGATCGATGAAATGGCCACGGCGGCGGGCAAGGATCCGGTCGAGTACCGACGAACCTTGCTCAAGGATCATCCTCGGCATCTAGGTGTCTTGAATCTGGCGGTGGAGAAGGCCAATTGGAAGGCTCCGTTGCCGGATGGTCATGCACTCGGCGTGGCGGTGCACGAATCGTTCGGCAGCTACGTGGCGCAGGTCGCCGAGGTGTCGCAGGACAATCTGGCGATTCGCGTGCACCGCGTGGTTTGCGCGGTGGACTGCGGGATCGCGGTGAATCCGCAGAGCATCGCCGCGCAGATGGAATCGTGCATTACCTTCGGCCTGGGCATGGCGCTGCACAGCAAACTGACGCTCAAGGACGGCGCGGTGGTGCAGTCCAACTACCATGATTATCAGGTGCTGCGGCTCAACGAGATGCCGGTAGTGGAAGTGCACATCGTGCCCAGCAGCGACAAACCCGGCGGCATCGGCGAGGCCGGTGTACCGCCGACTGCGCCAGCGGTGGCCAACGCGGTGTTCGCCCTGACCGGGCAGCGTCTGCGCGAGTTGCCGCTGCAACTGTCGGGGGTGTGAGATGAAACGACATCTAGTGTTGGGCACGGTGGTTTTGCTGGGGCTCGGCGGTTATGCCTCGGACTTGTTTGCCGATGATCAGGAAGCATTGAAGGCGTTCGGCACGGTGCAGAAAGTCTTCCAGAGCCCGCGATGCCAGAACTGCCATATCCCCGGCGATTCGCCGCTGCAGTTCGACGCGGGCATTCCGCATGCGATGAACGTGGTGCGCGGCATGGACGGCAAGGGCGCGGCCGGTTTGCCCTGCGCCACCTGTCACGCAGAAAACAATCCGCCGGCCAGTTACGGCCCGCATGCACCGCCGGGTGCGCCACATTGGAGCCTGCCGCCGGCGGCGCACAAAATGGCCTGGATCGGCCTGCCACCGGACAAACTCTGCGCGATGATCAAGGATCGTTCCAGCAACGGCGACCGCGATTTTGCTGCGCTGATCAAACACGTCAGTGAAGACAAACTGGTGCTGTGGGGCTGGAATCCCGGGGCAGGGCGCGCGCCGGTGCCGGTGCCGCATGACATTTTTGTCGAGCAATTCAAGCTCTGGGCCGACGCGGGCGGGCCGTGTCCGGTGGCGGGCATCTGATGGGGTGACCCTGCGCTGATTTGCGCTACGCTGAAAGTCATTGATGCCAACGGAGTGTGCGAATGCTGGTTCCAGGAAAACCTGCCAATGAAGCGGCGCGAATTCAGGTGCTGCACGGCCTCGACCTTCTCGATTCAGCGCCGGAGGAGCGTTTCGATCGGCTGACGCGGCTGGCCAAACGACTGTTCAATGTGCCGATTGCGCTGGTGACGCTGGTCGACAAGGATCGTCAGTGGTTCAAGTCCTGCGTGGGCCTGGCGGCTACCGAGACACCACGGGATATCTCGTTCTGCGGGCATGCGATTCTCAATGACGGTCTGCTGCTGGTGCCCGATGCGCGGGAGGACGTGCGCTTCCACGATAATCCGCTGGTGACCGGCGAGCCGAATATTCGCTTTTATGCCGGTTACCCGCTGACCGTGCCCAACGGCAATAAAATGGGCACGTTGTGCCTGCTCGACACCAAACCTCGCGAACTTGATGACGAAGAACGCGCGCTCTTGCGTGATCTGGCGGAAATGGCCGAGCAAGAACTGACGGCCGTGCAGATGGCGAGCATGGACGAACTGACGTTGCTGTCCAATCGTCGCGGGTTCAAGCAACTGGCGCAGCATGCGCTGGACGCCTGCGCACGGCTGGAGCGGCCGGCGACGTTGCTGTTTTTTGATCTGAATGATTTCAAGCAGATCAACGATCTTTACGGGCATGCCGAGGGCGACAGCGCGCTGAAGACCTTTGCCGATGTGCTGCGAATTGCCTTTCGCGAGAGCGATGTGGTCGGGCGCTTGGGTGGGGATGAGTTTGTCGCGCTGCTGACGGGGTCGAGTCATATCGAAACCACGGCGATCATGGCGCGGCTCAAGGAAATCCTTGAAGAGCGTAATGCCACGCTGCATCGGGGTTATGCGATTCGCTTCAGCGTCGGGCAGATCGAGTACGACGCCAAACGCCATGAAACCGTGGATCGCTTGCTCGCCGACGCGGATGGCGCGATGTATGCGCACAAGCAGGCCCTGAAGCGCTGTTGATTCGGGCCTCATCGCTGGCAAGTCAGCTCTCACAGGTTTCTCGGGTGCTCTCGTTATCCCGTCTCACCACAAATCCCTTGTAGGAGTGAGCCTGCTCGCGAAGGCGTTCATCCATTCAATATCTCCACGCCTGACCCACCGCCATCGCGAGCAAGCTCACTCCCACAGGTTTCTCGGGTGTTCCCAAAACCCCGTTTCACCACGAATCCCTTGTAGGAGTGAGCCTGCTCGCGAAAGCGCCCGGCCATTCAACATCGTCATCGCCTGACCCACCGCCTTCGCGAGCAGGCTCACTCCTACAGGTTACACGGGTGTTCACAAAAAACCGTTTCACCACAAACCCCCTGTGGGAGCGAGCCTGCTCGCGAAGGCGTCCATCCCTTCAACATCATCATCGCCTGACCCACCGCCATCGCGAGCAGGCTCACTCCCACAGGTTTCTCGGGTGTTCACATAATCTTGTTTCACCCCAAATCCCTTGTAGGAGTGAGCCGGCTCGCGAAGGCGCCCGGCCATTCAACATCGTCATCGCCTGACCCACCGCTTTCGCGAGCAAGCCCGCTCCCACAGGTTTCGCGGGTGTTCACAAAAAACCGTTTCACCCTAGATCCCTGTGGGAGCGAGCTTGCTCGCGAAGGCGTCCGTCCATTCAACATCATCATTACCTGACCCACTGCCATCGCGAGCTGGCTCACTCCCACAGGAGGCGGGGTTGCGGGCATAAAAAAACCCGCCAGGTTGGCGGGTTTTTTTTATCGGCTAAGCGAAGTTCACTCTTCGATGTTGCCCATGGCGGTGGTGTTGAAGCCGCCGTCGACGTACATGATTTCGCCGCTGATGCCCGACGCCAGGTCGGAGCACAGGAAGGCGCCGGCGTTGCCGACTTCGTCGATGGTGACGTTGCGACGCAGCGGAGTTTGCGCTTCGTTGGCGGCCAGCATTTTACGGAAGTTCTTGATGCCCGACGCTGCCAGGGTACGGATCGGGCCAGCCGATACGCAGTTGACGCGGGTGCCGTCCGGGCCCAGGGAGCCGGCCAGGTAACGCACGCCAGCTTCCAGCGAAGCCTTGGCCATGCCCATCACGTTGTAGTTCGGCATGGTGCGCTCGGCGCCCAAGTACGACAGGGTCAGCAGGCTGCCGTTGCGGCCTTTCATCATTTCGCGGCCGGCTTTGGCCAGGGCTACGAAGCTGTAGGCGCTGATGTCGTGAGCGATGCGGAAACCGTCACGGGTGGTGGCTTCGGTGAAGTCGCCGTCCAGTTGGTCGCCCGGGGCGAAACCAACGGAGTGGACGATGCAGTCCAGGCCATCCCACTTCTTGCTCAGTGCTTCGAAGACCTTGGCGATTTCTTCATCGCTGGCCACGTCGCACGGGAAGCACAGCTCAGGGCTCGAACCCCAGCCTTGGGCGAATTCTTCAACACGACCTTTCAATTTGTCGTTCTGATAAGTGAAGGCAAGCTCAGCGCCCTCGCGATGCATGGCGGCAGCGATGCCGGATGCGATGGACAGCTTGCTGGCGACACCGACGATCAGTACGAGCTTACCGGCGAGAAAA
>NZ_JBIVMX010000035.1:0-52431 GCF_044753305.1 Pseudomonas sp. NPDC088429
TCTCCCACAGTCTGTACTGGGCTAACAGTCAGAAGCTGGCTTTTGGTCCCACCCACCCCTTCGAGTCCTACCATACAAGCGGGCTTGCTCGCGAAGGCGTCCTTCACAACACTACAAATCTCACTTCTTGGCAGCGATCATCGCCAAAAACGCTGGCATCGCCACTTCTTTGTCCGCCGCAATCTTCTGCACATGCGGATTCTGCTCAAGCCGCTCCAGCAGCGCCTTCGCCTGCGGCATCTCCGCCAGCAAATCGATCCCGAACAGTTTATGCCCGACCGCACAGGCCAGCGGCACGCTGTAGAGGAAGTACAAATCGGCAATGCTCAGACTGTCGCCCGCCACGTACGGGGCGAATTTGCCATGACGACCCAGTGCGGCAAAACCCAATAGCAATTCAGACTTGGTCTTTTCCTTGATCGCGTCCGGCATGGTCATGCCGAAGAACGCTTCGCCGTAGCAGGCGCGGCCCGGCAATTCGATGTACAGCTCGATTTCCTTGGCAATCGCCAGCACTTGCGCACGTTCGAACGGATCGCTCGGCAGCAGCGGTGTGCCTTTTTGGGTCTGTTCGAGGTATTCGAGGATGATCGCCGTTTCGTTGATGAAACCGGCGTCCACGCCCAGCACCGGGACTTTGCCGCGCGGGCTGATGGCCAGTGATTCCGGGGTTGGCGTCGGGTAGAAGGTGACCTCTTCGAACGGCAGGCCTTTTTCCAGCAGCGCCAGTTTGACCATGTTGTAGTAGTTGCTGACTGAGAATCCGTAGAGCTTGAGCATCACATAGCCTCCAGGCCGTGCGGGGTGGGCAGTGCCTGTTTATAGATCGCTCAGGCCAATCCCGCCAGCAGCATCACGCCGCTGAATGCGGGTAAACTGGCGCCTTTCCTTGAGGAGCCTGCCATGAGCGAGCCGACAGACATCGACAATGACAACGACGAAGAAGAGTTCACCGAAGCGACGTTGATCGAAGCCATCGAAAACCAGATCGAAAGCGACAACCCGCCGGCCGCCAAAGCGACGTTCAACAAACTGACCCTGGTCGGCGTTGAGCGCGAAGAAATCCTCAATCTGATGGCCCACGTGCTGGCCTACGAGATTGACGCGATGCTCGATGAAGACCGCGCATTTGATACTGAATGGTACGAAGCGGCCCTGCGTGCACTCCCTGAGTTGCCACCAGAAAAAGCCTGAGATCAAAAGATCGCAGCCTTCGGCAGCTCCTACACAAACCCCCTGTAGGAGCTGCCGAAGGCTGCGATCTTTTTTATGGGGACTACACTGGAATCCGCCTCACGACAAAATCCCTGATCTGAGCACTGGACATGCCGCAAAAGCGGGTTCACCTTAGGGGCGCTGTCGTCTAATTCCTAGAAAGTCTGGAGTCCTTATGTCGCTTACCCCTGAGTTGGTTGCCGAACTGGAAGTCCTCGCACTCTTTCCCCTGGACAGTTCCCAGGAAGGTTTGAAAATTCATCAGACCGCTGCCCCGAAACATATCTCTGCCGCTAAACGCCTCTTTGAAAAAGACCTGACGGATCAGCCCGATGGCGGTTATCTGACCAGCCTCGGTCGCGATGCTGCGCAAAATGTGCAAACCGTGCTGACCATTCTGAGAGAGCAAGAAACCGCCTGATTCCCCCCGACTTCGCCCACGGAAACTCCTGCCACGGGATTTCCGCGGGCCTGTGCGGGCGAAACGATAGAAATCTGACGTCAAAAACAAATTCAGCTTAAAAGTCCCGCTGCCCTAAGGCTAAACTGCCCGACATTCCGAGACCCTCTACGTCCGAGCCTGCGAGCCGGTTTGAGCTGACATGACGCGCACCCACGAAATCCGCCCCGACCTGGACGAGGGAATTGACCGCAAGGTTCTCAGCCAGCTGCGCGCGCGGTTTCTCAAACTCAATGAAGGCCGCCTCGGCCGTGCCCTCGAAGGGTTGTCGCCACGCCAACAGAGCGTGCTGACGCTGTTGCCGCTGTTCTTCCACGTCAATCATCCGCTGCTGCCGGGTTACGTCTCGGGCAGTGCGCCGGCCGGCCTGTCGAATTACGAGCCGGACGCCAATGTGCTCGCTGAAGCCCAACGCCTGACTCGCTCGTTTTCTTATAAGCCGCGCCACGGCAGCAACCCGCCGCGTCCGATTCACGGCCTGTTCCTGATGGGCAGCCTCGGCACGCTGGCGCAGGCCGATCAAAGCGACATGGACGTGTGGGTCTGCCACGCGCCGGATCTGAGCGAAAGCGAACTCAGTGAGCTGAGCAAGAAATGCCAGTTGCTCGAAGCCTGGGCCGCGAGCCAGGGCGCCGAGGCGCATTTTTTCCTGATCGACCCGGTGCGCTTCGTCAAAGGTGAACGCGACAACCAGCTCAGCTCGGAAAACTGTGGCACTACCCAGCACTATCTGCTGCTGGATGAGTTTTATCGCACGGCGATCTGGCTGGCCGGGCGCACGCCGATCTGGTGGCTGGTGCCGGTTTACGAAGAAACTGCCTACGACGTTTACACCCACACCCTGCTGTCGAAACGTTTTATTCGCGCCGACGAAACCCTCGACCTCGGCCATCTGGCGACGATTCCGCCGGGAGAGTTCATCGGCGCCGGTTTGTGGCAATTGTTCAAAGGCATCGAGTCGCCGTACAAATCGGTGCTCAAACTGCTGCTGACCGAGGTCTACGCCAGCGAGCATCCGAAAGTGCAGTGCCTGAGCCTGCGCTTCAAAAAAGCCGTGTTCGCCAATCAACTGGATCTCGATGAGCTGGATCCGTACATGGTCGTGTACCGGCGCATCGAGGAATACCTCAAGGCGCGCAATGAGCCGGAGCGTCTGGAACTGGTGCGGCGCGCGCTGTACTTGAAGGTCAATCGCAAGCTCACCGGCAACAGCCGCACGCAGAGCTGGCAGCGCTCGCTGCTCGAACGTCTGGCCAGCGAATGGCATTGGGATCAGCGGCAGCTGGCGCTGCTCGATAGCCGCAGCCAGTGGAAAGTTCGTCAGGTCAGCGCCGAACGCCGTGCGCTGGTCAGCGAGCTGAATTACAGCTATCGCTTCCTGACCCAATTCGCCCGCACCGAGCAAACCGTCAGCCTGATCAACAAGCGTGACCTCAATGTGCTCGGCCGACGGTTGTACGCGGCGTTTGAACGCAAGGCCGACAAGGTCGAGTTCATCAACCCCGGCATCGCCCCGGACCTGGCCGAAGACACCTTGACGCTGGTGCAATCGCGCAACAAAAAGGAACCCGGGCAAACCCAGTGGGGCCTGTACAACGGCAGCCTCACCGCGCAGGAATGGGAGCATTTCGCGCCGATCAAACGCAGCCGCGAGCTGCTTGAACTGCTGACCTGGAGTCATCGCAACGGCGTGATCGACAGCAGCACGCGCCTGGCGCTGCACCCCGGCACCAGTGACATGAGCGAGTTCGAACTGTTCAACCTGCTCGGCAGCCTGCAACAGTGCATCGCCCTGCCCTTGCCCACGGTCGACGAAATCCCGTTGCTGCGCGCCGCAGTGCCCAGCGAAGTGCTGATGCTGGTCAACGTCGGCATCGACCCGCTCAAGCATCACCGCGACCTCAACATCCTCATGACCACCGAACGCACCGACTCGCTGAGCTACGCCGGCGTGCGCGAGAATCTGGTGCTGACCCTGGATAAGGTCACGCTCAACAGCTGGAACGAAGTGCTGGTCAACCGTTTCGACGGCCCACACGCCTTGCTCGACTGCCTGCGCGACTACCTCAACAACCTGCCGCGCGGGCCGCAGCAGCCGAAATTAAAGGTGCGCTGCTTTTGTCATAACCGCGCACAGTTCATTGCCCGCCGCGTCGAAGAGATCGTCGACACCGCGCAGAACCTGCTGCTCAGTGGCCTGAATCATCGCTACCTGATTCAGGTGCAGCAGCACTATCACGTTTTGGAATTGGTGGCGGGCCAGGTCAACCACGTCGCCCTCGCCACGCTGCCGGCGCTGCTCGATTACCTCGGCGAAGAACAACCGCGTTATAGCCCGCTGCATCTGGATCCGATGGCGCTGGAAGAGCACGACCTCGCCTTGATCCTGCCGATGGGCCAGCCGGAATGCATTCAGGTGTTCTACCGGATCACTGAGCAACAGGCCGAGTTGTACGTGCTGGATGAATTCAATGCGCTGTGGCTGCAGCGTTTGCCGTATCACGATGAGCAAAGTCTGCTGGTGCCGTTGCAGCGCTTTCTGCAATCGATCCTGTTCCGCCGCGAAGCCGTGCTGCCGATGGACGCAGGCCCAGACGCTGCCCTCGAAACTTTGTATTACCAGTTATTGCCTTCGGGCCCCGGGCGCGCGCGACGGGTCGAAGCACGGCCCGCGCCGCAGACGCCAGTCAACAAACCGTTCTACGACGTGCAGGCGATCGTCGGCAAAGCCGCACCGGGTGAAGTGCAGGTCACTTTGTATTGCAATCAACGGGAATTCAGCGAGCTGGAACATGGCGACCAGCTGTTCAGCGTGGTCGCCCGGGAGATCGTCGAGCAGCGTCGCGAGACCGAGCGCTACCGCTGCTACATCACCGACCTCGACCTTTCGGGCCTGCTCGGTGACGGGCAGAGTTCAAGCAATTTGTATCTGCGCTACAAGGCTGACCTGGAGCGCGCACTGAACGAGGCGCTCGAACAGGTCTGAGGCAGGGTTACTCGGGGAACGCGCCACCGTTGGCCGGTTGCGATTCGACTTCGAGCAAGGTCAGTTTGAGAGTCTTGCCACCCGGTGCCGGCCAGTCGATGTGCTGACCGACTTTCAGGCCCAACAGCGCACTGCCGACCGGCGCCAGAATGGAGATCTTGCCTTCATCGGCGTTGGCATCCTTGGGATAGACCAGCGTCAGGTGGTAATCCTTGCCACTGCCTTCTTCGCGGCAATGCACGCGCGAATTCATGGTCACGACATCGGCGGGCACTTCATCGTGGCCGACCACGGTGTCGGCGCGATCCAGTTCGGTTTGCAGCGCAATCACGCCCGGCGCAGCCTGGTCTTTCTCGTTCAGGTTGTCGATCAAGCGCTCCAGACGTTGCACGTCCAGACGGGTAAGGGTGATGGAAGGTGCGGTCATGATCCGGGCAGTCTCCTTTCTTCTGCACATAAAAAGCAAAACCCCGCCAAAAAAGACGGGGTTTTCACCGTGCCTCGGTGGTTTGAGGCGTCTGCGGACACTATCACAGCTCAAAAAATATACAAGCCACCCACCCGACACCCCATTGTAGGAGCTGCCGCAGGCTGCGATCTTTTGCTTTTAAAGGTTCAAGATCAAAAGATCGCAGCCTTCGGCAGCTCCTCCATTGAGGAATTGCGGCGCTCGGTGGCTTGGGCGCAGATGACCCGCCGGCGCTGATCGTCTGCCGAGCGCCATTCGCGAATGTCTTCAACATGCCGAAAGCAGCCCAGGCAAACCTTCTGCTCATCCAGCCGGCAAACCCCGCTGCACGGCGAAGGCACGGCCGCGCTGACATTGCTGTAAAGCGGCTTCGGCGGACGAACAGGAGCGGTATCAGTCACGGAATCACAGACCTTCGAAATCGAAATCGGCGCCGGCCTGCTGCTTGACGATGCGCTCGAGCATTTCGCCCAGTTGCTCTTCGCTCTTGTCGCACATCCAGCGCTCGCTTTCTTCGTCGTAGTCGAAGTGGAAACCACCGGACACGGCCGCCAGCCATAGCTGACGCAGCGGCTCCTGACGGCTGAAGATCAGCTGCGAGCCGTTTTCGAACTTGACGGTCAAGACACCAGCCGAGCTCTCCAGGTCGATATCCAGGTCACTTTCATCAAAGATGTCTTCCAGTTTTTCCTGGGTTTCATCGACCAGATCGTGGAAACGGGCTTCGGACAAACTCATTGCGGCAACCTCAAAAAATGTTCTGATCAGGCTCAAGCGCCGAAAGATACGGACGCTTCCGGCCGATTGCAAAGATTAACGACCAAGCACCTGCCGGCCCATCAACACCGAACCCTGTGGGAGCGAGCTTGCTCGCGAAAGCGGTGTGTCAGGCAGCAAACATATCGAATGTGCCGGCCTCTTCGCGAGCAAGCTCGCTCCCACAGGTATTACATGTATCCAACCGGTATCCAGCAAGCCCCGCCGGACGGGAAGGCCATCACATAGGCAAGCTGCCGGGTGGCCGGTATACTCCGGCGCAATTAACGCATTTTCAAGGATTTCGCCATGAAGCGCCTGATCTCTTCCCTTGCTGCGCTCGTCGCGGTTGCCTGCCTTGTTTCGGCCTGCGGTCAAAAAGGCCCGCTGTACCTGCCCGATGACACTCAGGATCCGGCCGAGCAAGCCAAATCGTCGCAAAAACAACCGGCTTCCAAAGCACACAAGCACGACGTTTATTAAGGGATCGCCATGGACGCTTTTAACTACCGTGGCGGGGAGCTGTTTGCGGAAGGTGTGGCGCTGTCCGCCATCGCCGACCGCTTCGGCACCCCTACCTACGTTTACTCGCGCGCACACATCGAAGCGCAGTATCTGGCTTACGCCGATGCGCTGGCCGGCATGCCGCACCTGGTCTGCTTTGCGGTCAAAGCCAACTCCAACCTCGGCGTTCTGAATGTCCTGGCCCGTCTCGGCGCCGGTTTTGACATCGTTTCCCGGGGCGAGCTGGAACGCGTCCTCGCCGCTGGCGGCAGCGCTGACAAGATCGTGTTCTCCGGCGTCGGCAAGACCCGTGATGACATGCGTCGCGCCCTCGAAGTCGGCGTGCACTGCTTCAACGTCGAATCCACCGACGAGCTCGAGCGCCTGCAAGTCGTGGCTGCCGAGCTGGGCGTTCGTGCGCCGGTTTCGCTGCGAGTGAACCCGGACGTCGATGCCGGCACCCACCCGTACATTTCCACCGGTCTCAAAGAGAACAAGTTCGGCATCGCCATTGCCGACGCCGAAGACGTGTACGTGCGCGCCGCGCATCTGCCGAACCTGGAAGTGGTCGGTGTCGACTGCCACATCGGTTCGCAACTGACCACGCTGCCACCGTTCCTCGATGCGCTCGACCGTCTGCTGGATCTGGTTGATCGTCTCGGCGATTGCGGCATTCACCTGCGCCACATCGATCTCGGTGGTGGTTTGGGCGTGCGTTATCGCGATGAAGAGCCGCCATTGGCTGCCGACTACATCAAAGCCGTACGCGAGCGTCTCAACGGTCGTGATCTGGCGCTGGTGTTCGAGCCGGGCCGTTTCATCGTTGCCAACGCCGGCGTGCTGCTGACCCAGGTCGAGTACCTCAAGCACACTGAGCACAAAGACTTCGCTATCGTCGATGCGGCGATGAACGACCTGATCCGCCCGGCGCTGTATCAGGCGTGGATGGACGTTACCGCGGTCAAACCGCGTGATACTGCTGCGCGCAAATACGACATCGTCGGCCCGATCTGCGAAACCGGCGACTTCCTCGCCAAGGATCGCGAATTGGCTCTGGCCGAAGGCGATCTGCTGGCCGTGCATTCGGCCGGCGCCTACGGTTTTGTGATGAGCTCCAACTACAACACCCGTGGCCGTGCCGCTGAAGTGTTGGTAGACGGTGATCAGGCTTTTGAAGTGCGTCGCCGCGAGACCGTGGCCGAGCTGTTTGCCGGCGAAAGCCTGCTGCCGGAGTAACCCATGCTGCTGCGTTTTACTAAAATGCACGGCTTGGGCAATGACTTCATGGTTCTCGACCTGGTCAGCCAGCACGCGCATATTCAGCCAAAGCACGCCAAGCAATGGGGCGACCGCCACACTGGCATTGGTTTCGACCAATTGCTGATCGTCGAGGCGCCGAGCAATCCGGACGTGGATTTCCGTTATCGGATCTTCAACTCCGACGGCTCGGAAGTTGAGCAGTGCGGCAACGGTGCGCGCTGCTTTGCGCGCTTCGTGCTCGACAAGCGTCTGACCGCCAAGCGGCAGATTCGCGTCGAGACCAAGGGCGGCATCATCGAACTGGACGTGCGTAACGACGGCCAGATCGGCGTGAACATGGGCGCCCCGCGTCTGGTGCCGGCGGACATTCCGTTCGACGCACCGGCGCAAGCCATCAGCTATCAACTGGAAGTCGATGGCACCACGGTCGAACTGGCCGCTGTGTCGATGGGCAACCCTCACGCGGTACTGCGCGTGCAGGACATCAACAACGCGCCAGTGCATGAACTGGGGCCGAAAATCGAACATCACCCGCGCTTCCCCGCGCGCGTGAACGTCGGTTTTCTCCAGGTCATCGACCGCAACCGCGCGCAACTGCGTGTGTGGGAACGTGGCGCCGGGGAAACCCAGGCCTGCGGTACCGGCGCATGTGCGGCGGCGGTCGCGGCCATCAGTCAGGGGTGGATGGATTCGCCGCTGTTGATCGACTTGCCCGGCGGGCGTCTGTCCATTGAATGGGCAGGCCCTGGCCAACCGGTGCTGATGACCGGTCCGGCAGTGCGTGTATACGAAGGACAAGTGCGTCTTTGAGTGAGCAAAAACCATGACCGATAAGCCTCAGGTACCCGCCCGACAGTCCGACGAATCAGCGTCCGAAAGCCTGGAGGCGGCAGCGGTTGCTGCGTACCTTGAGGCGCATCCGGACTTCTTCGTCGAGCACGAAGAACTGCTGCCCGCCCTGCGCATTCCACACCAGCGCGGCGACACCGTTTCGCTGGTCGAGCGGCAGATGACCATCCTCCGTGATCGCAACATCGAGATGCGTCACCGCCTCTCGCAGTTGATGGACGTCGCCCGCGACAACGATCGCCTGTTCGACAAAACCCGTCGCCTGATTCTTTCTCTGATGGACGCCGCCAGCCTCGAAGACGTGGTGATCAGCGTCGAAGACAGTCTGCGTCAGGATTTCCAAGTGCCTTTTGTCAGCCTGATTTTGCTCGGCGACAACCCGGCACCGGTTGGCCGCTGGGTCACCCACGCCGACGCCCAGGTCGCCATCGGCGGCTTGCTCACCGAAGGCAAAAGCGTCAGCGGCAGCCTGCGCGAACATGAGCTGGACTTCCTCTTCGGCGAAGAACAGCGCAAGCAGATCGGCTCCACCGCCGTCGTCGCGGTCAGCCATCAAGGCATCCACGGCATTCTGGCGATCGCCAGCCGTGATCCGCAGCACTACAAGAGTTCGGTCGGAACGCTGTTCCTCAGCTACATCGCCGAGGTCATGGGCCGCGTGTTGCCACGGGTCAACAGCTCCCTGCGCTCGGTACGCTGAGCATGGAACGACAACTGGACGCTTACTGCGAACACCTGCGCAGTGAGCGACAGGTGTCGCCGCACACGCTCTCGGCCTACCGCCGCGACCTCGATAAAGTCCTCGGCTGGTGCATCAAACAGAACATCGGCAGTTGGGCCGCGCTGGATATTCAGCGCCTGCGCAGCCTTATCGCCCGTTTGCATGCGCAAGGCCAGTCCTCGCGCAGCCTCGCCCGGTTGCTCTCGGCGGTGCGTGGGCTTTATCACTATCTGAATCGTGAAGGTCTTTGCGACCATGATCCGGCGACAGGTCTGGCGCCACCGAAAGGCGAGCGCCGCTTGCCGAAAACCCTCGACACTGACCGTGCTCTGCAACTGCTGGAAGGTGCGGTCGAGGATGATTTTCTCGCGCGTCGGGATCAGGCGATTCTGGAGTTGTTCTACTCCTCCGGTCTGCGCCTCTCCGAGCTGACCGGGCTTAATCTTGATCAACTTGATCTGGCCGATGGCATGGTGCAAGTCCTCGGCAAGGGCAGCAAAACCCGTCTGCTGCCGGTAGGAAAAAAGGCCCGCGAAGCCATCGAACAATGGCTGCCATTGCGCGCGATGACCAACCCGGCGGACGACGCCGTGTTCGTCAGCCAGCAAGGTCGACGCCTTGGCCCGCGAGCGATTCAGGTGCGGGTCAAATTGGCCGGCGAACGCGAGCTCGGGCAGAACTTGCACCCGCACATGCTGCGGCACTCCTTCGCCAGCCATTTGCTCGAATCCTCGCAGGATCTGCGCGCGGTGCAGGAATTGCTCGGCCACTCCGACATCAAGACCACGCAGATCTACACCCACCTGGACTTCCAGCACCTGGCGGCGGTCTACGACAGCGCCCATCCACGGGCCAAACGCATGAAAGGCGACGATTCATGAGCATCCAGTTGATCACCTTCGACCTCGACGACACCCTGTGGGATACCGCCCCGGTGATCGTTAGCGCCGAAGCGGTATTGCGCGAATGGCTGAGCGAACATGCGCCGAATCTGGGCGCGGTGCCGGTCGAACATTTGTGGGCGATTCGTGAGCGTGTGCTGGCCAAAGAGCCGGGGCTGAAACATCGGATCAGCGCGCTGCGTCGGCGCGTGTTATTTCATGCGATGGAAGATGCCGGCTACGCCCATGGCGAAGCCACCGATTTGGCAGACAAGGGTTTTGAAGTGTTTCTGCATGCGCGGCATCAGATCGAAGTGTTTCCTGAAGTCGAGCCGGTGCTGGAGATTCTCGCCAATCATTACGCCCTTGGCGTGGTCACCAACGGCAACGCCGATGTGCGTCGATTGGGCCTGGCGGATTACTTCAAGTTTGCGCTTTGTGCGGAAGATATCGGCATCGCCAAACCGGACGCGCGGCTTTTTCATGAGGCTCTGCAACGCGGTGGCGCCACCGCCGAAACCGCCGTGCACATCGGCGATCATCCGGGTGATGACATTGCCGGCGCACAACAGGCGGGGTTACGGGCAATCTGGTTTAACCCGGCGGGTAAAGCCTGGGAAGCGGATCGTCTGCCGGACGCCGAAATCCGCAGCCTCAGCGATTTGCCAGCCGTGCTTGCACGCTGGAACCGCTGAAAAGATCGCAGCCTTCGGCAGCTCCTACAGGGGAACGCATTCCAATGTAGGAGCTGCCGAAGGCTGCGATCTTTTGATCTTTTCATCACCCATGAAAAAGCCCGCAGCGACGGCGGGCTTTTTCAGCAAGCAAGCGGCACGCCTCAGATAGGGCGGCTACCGTACTTGTTGTCCGGCTTCTTCGGAGGATCGGCGACCACATTGGCCTCCACTTCCTGCACTTTTCCGCCGCGCGACAGGAACTCTTCCATGGCCTTGGCCAGGGCGTCGCGTTCCTTGTTCTTGGCTTCAATGCTCGGCAACTCATCTACCGACACCGCAGCCTTGGCTTTGCCTTTGGCAGCCGGGGCCGGCGTATCGTCACCGCCATGATCACGGTGCTCGCCCAGATAAACACCTTGCCAGGTACCCAGTGCCAGTCGCCCTGCCGACACCGGCAGACTGATCTGACAACCAAGCACGCTGGCCTTGAAGTGCGCCGGGAGGTCGTCCAGGCCTTCGTCGTTATGCTCATAGCCGTCTGTTCCTTGTGGGATCAGACGATTGAAAAATCGTTCGAAGTCGCGACGTACCGCCGGATCGGCGTTCTCGTTGATGGTCAACGACGCCGAGGTATGCTGCAGCCACAAATGCAACAGACCGACCCGGCACTCCCTGAGTTCAGGCAGGCCAGCGAGTAACTCGTCCGTTACCAGATGAAAGCCCCGGGGCCGTGCCCGCAGGGTAATCAGAGTCTGTTGCCACATACAGTTCTCCGCACGTTCGGGGCGCATTCTAGCGCGCTCTGGGAAAAAACAAAGGCCCTAATACGCGTGCAATGACGTAAGCGTTTGGCCGGTGAAAAACCGTCGTCGTAAACACGACTAAAGGCGTACGAAAAATCCTTTCAGCCTGTCGCTTAATGACAAATCCCGGACAAAAAAATGCCCGGCGAACCGGGCAATTTTTTTCAGTGCGCGTACTTACAGGTTGTAGCCGCGTTCGTTGTGTTGTGCCAGATCGAGGCCGACCGATTCTTCTTCCTCGGTCACACGCAGACCCATGACGGCGTCCAGCACCTTGAGGATGATGAAGGTGACGATCGCGGTGTAGATCACCGTGAAGCCGACGCCTTTTACCTGAATCCAGACTTGCGCGCCGATATCGGTGACGGTGCCGAAGCCACCCAGAGCCGGCGCAGCGAAGACACCGGTAAGGATCGCGCCGAGAATACCGCCGATACCGTGTACGCCGAACGCGTCCAGGGAATCGTCATAACCGAGTTTGCGTTTCAGGGTGGTGGCGCAGAAGAAGCACACCACGCCTGCGGCCAGACCGATTACCAGTGCGCCCATCGGGCCCACGGTGCCGGCAGCCGGAGTGATCGCGACCAGACCGGCAACCACACCCGAAGCAATGCCCAGTGCGCTTGGCTTGCCGTGGGTGACCCATTCGGCAAACATCCAGCCCAGCGCCGCCGCAGCGGTAGCGATTTGGGTGACCAGCATCGCCATGCCGGCAGTGCCGTTGGCCGCCGCAGCGGAACCGGCGTTGAAGCCGAACCAGCCGACCCACAGCATCGCCGCGCCCATCAGGGTGTAACCGAGGTTGTGCGGAGCCATCGGGGTGGTCGGGAAGCCTTTACGCTTGCCCAACACCAGGCAGCAGATCAGACCGGCCACACCAGCGTTGATGTGCACCACGGTGCCGCCCGCGAAGTCGAGCACGCCCCAGTCCCACATCAGGCCGCCGTTGCCGGACCAGACCATGTGTGCGATCGGCGCGTAAACCAGGGTGAACCAGATGCCCATGAAGATCAGCATCGCGGAGAACTTCATCCGCTCGGCGAACGCACCGACGATCAGCGCCGGGGTGATGATCGCGAAAGTCATCTGGAAGGTGATGAACACCGCTTCAGGGAACAACGCCGCAGGACCGGTCAGGCTCGAAGGCGTGACACCGGCGAGGAACGCCTTGCCCATGCCGCCGAAGAACGAGTTGAAATTGACGACGCCCTGCTCCATGCCGGTGGTGTCGAACGCAATGCTGTAGCCATAAATGACCCACAGGATGCTGATCAGACCGGTAATGGCGAAGCACTGCATCATCACGGAAAGAATGTTTTTCGAGCGAACCATGCCGCCGTAGAACAGCGCCAGGCCCGGGATGGTCATGAACAGCACAAGTGCCGTCGAGGTGAGCATCCAGGCAGTGTCGCCGGAATTGAGGACTGGGGCCGCCACTTCGTCTGCCGCCATTGCAAGGCTTGGCATTACGATGGACAACAGGGCTCCTAGCCCTGCGAATTTACGCAGAGTCATATTGTTTTCTCCTGGGGCGTTGGGGTTTGTGGCGGCGTTTAAATCGCGTCGGTATCGGTTTCGCCGGTACGGATGCGAATCGCCTGTTCCAGATTGACCACGAAGATCTTGCCGTCACCGATCTTGCCGGTGTTGGCCGCTTTGGTTATCGCCTCGATAACCCG
Organism: Pseudomonas sp. NPDC088429; assembly: GCF_044753305.1. Taxonomy (NCBI): domain Bacteria; kingdom Pseudomonadati; phylum Pseudomonadota; class Gammaproteobacteria; order Pseudomonadales; family Pseudomonadaceae; genus Pseudomonas; species Pseudomonas sp. NPDC088429. Next base: position 13,261 of record NZ_JBIVMX010000035.1, read on the forward strand.
ATCCAGATCCTTGTCGTCGATGGCCACGTCGATTTTCACCTTGGGCAGAAAAGCGACCACATATTCCGCGCCGCGATACAGCTCGGTGTGACCCTTCTGCCGGCCGAAGCCTTTGACTTCAGTAACGGTAATGCCCTGCACGCCGATTTCGGACAGCGACTCGCGCACGTCGTCCAACTTGAACGGCTTGATGATGGCAGTGACTAGCTTCATGAAAACTCTCTCCCGAATTGGTGGACTTGCCCCAGGAAAACAAACCCGACTCAAGTCTAAGCGCAGTGCCTGGCTTTGTAACGCATCGTCGGCCGTACCTGCCCGACTGACGCCAGCTAACCGCTGCCGACGAAACTCCCCGCTCCGTCTGCCGCACTGCATTCGTCACAGCGACTGCATCAGTGCATGGGTCGAAGGTGACTAAGCAGAAAGCTTGCCATCTCGCCAAAAACCTCTGATTTCAATCCCTTGGCCGCTGTCGCACGCCATCCCGCACAAAACGCTCTGCGGATACGCACAACAACGGTGCGTCGCCGTCCGTCCGCCTGCGCGAAAAGCGTGCATCCCTGACCACGGGATTGACTATAGACACTGCGTGATACACTGCCGGCCATTGTTTCCAGGACATCCACCATGCTCGCGCCCAAAGACTTCCTCGACGCCCTGAGCGGCACCGCCTCCCGCCTGTTCAACGGCGACACCCCGCTGCCGAAAGCCGAAATCGAAAGCCAGTTCAAAATGCTGCTGCAGAGTGCGTTCAGCAAACTCGATCTGGTCAGCCGTGAAGAGTTTGATAGTCAGATGGTCGTACTGGCCCGCACTCGCGCCCGCCTCGAAAGCCTCGAAGCCAAAGTCGCCGAGATGGAAGCCAAGCTGACACCGCCCGCTGAATAATCCGCGCCCCCTGTAGGAGCTGCCGAAGGCTGCGATCTTTTGATCTCCAGCCCTTCAACCATCCCGGCAACGTCCTACAACCTGCACCACCGCCGTCCGATTGCGCCGAAAAGCCCAGGTTTCTAAGCTCACCCGATGCTGAATGTTCAGCAGCGGGTTTGGCGACCCGAACAGCTTAAGGCGCACGACAACCATGATGGCGGCTACATTTACCGCCACATCGTTTCATGGCGGTTGTGCGTGGGAGACCTTCGGGTCTGCCGGGTTCCTTTTGCTCCGGTTCGCCAACCCGCGTACAACTGCCACCCAGTCGTTTGGCGACGATTGAGGGCAGCCCCTTAAGCAAGAGGAACTGCACAATGAATCAAGAAGAGACTTATCTGACCCCGCACCTCTTCACCCGCCACAAACTCCCCCTCCACGCCCTTCTCATCCAGAACCAACCCTGGTTCTGCGCACGAGACCTGAGTCGCCTGCTGCACATCTACCTCAACGAACGCATGCTGCGAAAACTCGACCCCGACCAATACCAAACCCGCAAAACCCTGATCCACAACCAGATCGAAAACACCCTGCTGATCAGCGAATCGGGCAAACCGTTTCGCCGGCGTCCTACAACTATTAGGGCATAACCCTACGAGAATCAGCGTCTGCGCCTGATTCCGTGAGTTCTTCGCTGTGATTAGGCTGATGGCTTTCGCCTGCGCTGGTCGATCCTATTCGTCGAGTTCCAGGCGATACACATTGATCGCCAGACACTCTGGTTCTGGATCCCTCTTGTCTGATCTGCTTAAGCTCAAAGAAAACACGCTGGTTCAGCATCCAGATGGTGGTTACACCTTTGGCACGATCCCCGATATGCCAAAATTCGGCTTGCCAGGCGGGAAGATTTATCTGCGTGTAGGTATCCACCGTCGAGCGAATAGTGGTTTTGGCGTAGTGCACATTTGGGAAGCCCATAGTGCCGATTTGCTCAAGCATGGTTGCCAGACTGCCGATGGGATAGCAGCGATTGTTGCGAAAATGATTGTCCCGGGAGCACAAATCTATTGTGAGTTCAAAGAACAGCGATGTGGAAACAGGATCGCGGTACTGAGGACATCTATGGGAACACTGATTCTTGAACCGCGACACGAGCGCGCCACAGGATTTGGTTACTTCGTGGTGACTTGGTACCCGCAAAAACGCGCACATGGCACGTTAGTAGGGCAGATACCACGAGCACCATCAAATCAGAAATAAAAAAGGCGTCCGATGGACGCCTTTTAAGTATTTTTTGAGGAGTAGTCGCAGCGATTCTTTAGCTCCGGGCTTTACGGCCTTGGGTTCAGAATCCGACAGGCTAGCCCGTCGTCACTACTTCAGAGAAACCAGCTTTCTCTGCTGCCAAAAATGCGGGGGAGCTTTTGCTGGTGCCCAGTCCCGACGAATGCGCAGTTGCAGTCCTCGAACAGGATGATCCGTCAATGCCGGTCGAGAGTCAACGCTCCAATTCAGGCAAGCAGTGACAGCCCATCGGGTCTTGATACGTCTTGTAAACCTCTATTTCAGCACTGAAACCCGGCTCAACTACCCTTAAAAAACCCGCAGGAAGCGGCCCTCGATTCAGCTCAAGGAACGACCATGTCCCTCTCCATCGTCCACAGTCGCGCCCAGATTGGCGTGGAAGCCCCCGCCGTCACCGTCGAAGTCCATCTGGCCAACGGTCTGCCGTCGCTGACCATGGTCGGCCTGCCCGAGGCGGCGGTGAAGGAGAGCAAGGATCGGGTGCGCAGCGCGATCATCAATTCCGGGCTGCAGTTTCCCGCGCGGCGGATCACCTTGAATCTGGCGCCGGCGGATCTGCCCAAGGATGGCGGGCGGTTTGATCTGGCGATTGCCTTGGGGATTCTGTCGGCGAGTGTGCAGGTGCCGTGTCTGACGCTGGATGATGTGGAATGTTTGGGAGAGTTGGCATTGTCCGGCGCAGTAAGGGCGGTGCGCGGGGTTTTGCCGGCAGCATTGGCGGCGCGCAAGGCGGGTCGTGCGCTAGTGGTGCCGCGAGCGAATGCTGAGGAAGCCTGTCTGGCATCGGGGTTGAAAGTGTTTGCGGTGGATCATCTGCTGGAGGCGGTGGCGCATTTCAATGGCCATACGCCGGTTGAACCGTATGTCTCGAACGGCCTGATGTACGCCAGCAAACCCTATCCCGATCTCAACGAAGTCCAAGGCCAATCAGCTGCCAAACGTGCGCTGCTGATTGCCGCGGCGGGCGCGCATAACCTGTTGTTCAGCGGCCCGCCGGGGACGGGCAAAACCTTGTTGGCCAGTCGCCTGCCCGGATTGCTGCCACCACTCGCGGAAAGCGAGGCACTGGAAGTGGCGGCCATTCAATCGGTCGCCAGTTGCGTGCCGCTGACCCACTGGCCACAGCGGCCGTTTCGCCAGCCGCATCACTCGGCATCCGGCCCGGCACTGGTCGGTGGCAGCTCGAAACCGCAACCCGGTGAAATCACCCTCGCCCACCACGGCGTGCTGTTTCTCGATGAATTGCCGGAGTTTGATCGCAAGGTTCTGGAGGTGCTGCGCGAGCCATTGGAGTCCGGACACATCGTGATTTCCCGAGCCAAGGATCGCGTGCGTTTTCCGGCGCGCTTTCAATTGGTGGCGGCAATGAATCCATGTCCCTGTGGATATCTTGGCGAGCCCAGCGGCAAGTGTTCCTGCACACCGGACATGGTGCAGCGCTATCGCAATAAGCTATCGGGGCCGCTGCTGGATCGAATTGATCTGCACCTGACGGTCGCGCGGGAGGCGACGGCTCTGAATCCGCAGGTAAAGCCGGGAGAGGACAGTGCCACCGCCGCTGCTTTGGTCGCCGAGGCGCGCGAACGGCAGCAGAAACGTCAGGGCTGCGCCAATGCATTTCTTGATTTGCCGGGGCTGAAGAGGCACTGCGCGCTATCCAAAGCCGATGAAAAATGGCTCGAGTCGGCCTGTGAGCGATTAACGCTTTCGCTGCGTTCGGCACATCGCCTGCTCAAGGTCGCCCGGACACTGGCAGACCTTGAGCAAGTCGATGCAATCAAACGCGAACACTTGGCCGAGGCGCTGCAATATCGGCCGGCGACGCCTTAATGCTCGGTCAGATCAACCAGCGGCGTCTGCCGCACTTCGGTGTCGCGCCCCGCCTGAATTTCGGTCACACGCTTCAAGGCGTTATCCACAGCACCTTTGTCTGCGAGCAGGCTGTAGCTGATGTGGAACTGTTTGTGTTCCTTCGGTGCGATGGTCGGCACCAGATTCAGCGGTCGCTGATAGCGACGGTTGTAGGAAAAACTGGTGCCCGGCTCCAGTCCCGTGACATAACCCTGCCCTTGGGTATCGGTGTTTTTCCACAGGGAAAACACCGGCAACTGCTGGGTATTGAAGCCGACGGAGACGCCGAGGCTGCCAGCCTTGTTATGCAGAACAGTCAGGGTTTCACCTTTGGCGTCGGCATAGGGCACGACGTTGTAGACGGTTTCGTCGTAGTCCTTGGTCGGCGCACGATAAGTCTGCCAGTCAGCCAGATCGCCCTTGGCCTTGTCGTTGAACGGCGAGACCTGTTTTACCGGTGCAGCAAAACGGGCGCCCTGCTCGAGGAACGGCGTGCTGAAATTGCTGTGATACAGCGCCTGGTATTCCTTTGGATAGTCGCCGTTGTTAGTCAGCGTATCGTTAAGTGCAAAGCGCACACTGCTAGGTTCGGTGACCAGTTCAGTGACAACCGAGAAATCGACTTTCTTGAAAGCTTGCTCTTTCAGCTCGCCGCGCAGACTGATGGCGTAGGGTGGCTTTTCGTCGATGTGCAGCGTGACGGTACTGGCCGGGATGTTGGCGGCGCGGCCATGCAAGGTCAGCAGTTCACCGTTGTCCATGCCGGGATGGCCAACCCATTCGTAACCACAGCGGGCGACCAGCTCGTTGAAACCTTCCAGCCAGCCCAGACCACCGCGCCCGTTGAGCTCGATGAAGGCCGGGTTGACCACGTCCTTGACCGGCGAATCCCAACCCATGCGCACGTTGCCGACAGAGGCCTGCAAGACGTTCATCCCTCGGGTTGGCACCACCGAGAGTTTCATCGTGCCGTTATCGATATCGACGATGCTGACGCCTTCCTGCCGCCCCCCGTGCAAGGTACGCAGGCTTACGGAGAAGGGTTTGTCGGTTTTCACGCCGAGCTGCTCACTGGTGATGCTCCAGTTTTGCGCGGACTTGTTGGTGTCGAGGAGGACGTAATCCCAGGCCATGGCGTGGGAAGCAGCAGAGAATGCGCCGAGGGCGACGGCGAGTTTGAGCGGGGTCATGGCAGCAGCCTTTATTGGAGTTGTGCCATTTTTATAGCGCTGCGGAAACGTTTCAGCAAGTATGAAAAAGCAAGAGCTCGAGTGTTGTATCCAGGATTGGCAGTGAGGCGATCGCGAGCAGGCTCACTCCTACAGGGATCTTCAGTGATCACAAACATTGCGACCAACCGATACACCTGTAGGAGTGAGCCTGCTCGCGATAGCGATTTCAGCCACCCATCAACGAAACCGATCAACCTCGGCACGCAAGTCCGCCGCCAAGCCTTCCAGTTCCTTCGCCGTCACCGCCAGATTCGAAACAACCTCACGCTGCTCACTGTTGGCCAACGCAATGCTCTGCAAATTGCTGCTCAGCAACGTCGCGGTGCTGCTCTGCTCCTGAGTCGCCGTGGTAATCGCGGCGAACTGCTGCCCGGCAGAACGGCTCTGCTCATCAATCCGCGCCAGCGCCGAGGCGACATTGGCGTTACGCGACAAGCCTTCCTGCATCAGCACATTGCCCTGCTCCATGGTGCTGATCGCGTTGCCGGTTTCCTGCTGAATGCTGTGGATCATCACCGAGATTTCATCGGTCGCCTGACGGGTACGCGAGGCAAGGCTGCGCACTTCATCCGCCACCACGGCAAAGCCGCGACCTTGCTCACCGGCACGCGCCGCTTCAATTGCAGCGTTGAGCGCGAGCAAATTGGTCTGCTCGGCAATCGAAGTGATCACGCCAACGATGCCGCCAATTTCCTGCGAGCGCTGACCGAGGGTGTTGATCACTGTGGCGGTGCTGTTGAGGGCGCCAGCGATTTGCTCCAGAGAGGACGAAGCTTCTTCCATCGAGCTGCGGCCAATCTGCGTCTGCTGGGCGTTTTCCTGTGCCAGACGTTGGGTCGCGCCCATGTTGTCGGCGATGTTCAACGAGGTCGCGCTGAATTCTTCCACCGCGCCGGCCATGCTGGTGATTTCGCCGGACTGCTGCTCCATGCCTTCATAAGCACCGCCAGACAAACCGGACAGTGCCTGCGCTCGGCTGTTGACCTCCGCGGAGGAACGGCGAATGTGCTCAACCATGGTCGACAGCGCCTGGCTCATCTGGTTGAACGCGCGCGACAACTGACCGATTTCGTCGTTACTCGCTACATTCAGACGCACGCTCAGATCACCGGCGCCCAAAGCTTCGGCCTGACGCACCAGATCACCCAGCGGTTGCAGTTTCGAACGCAGCAGCCACATCGCCGAACCGACCGCCAACAACATCGCCAACAGGCTGCCAATCGCCAGTTGCGTGCCGACGCTCCAGGTCACTGCGCGAATCTCGGCTTTCGGCATGCTTGCCACCACCGACCACGGGCCGCCGTCGAACGGCACCGCGACGCTGTAGAAATCTTCGGACGTGTCGCCCCAGAACTGGCCTTTGCCCGGCGATTTCGCCAGATCCTTGATCAGCGGAATTGCTTGATCCAGCGCCTGCACGCCCGCTGGTGGAACCAGCCATTTGCTTTGCTCATCAAGCAACGCCAGCGAGCCGGTCTGACCGATGCGGAAGCGTTTGAGATTGTCGAACTGAGCGTTCTGCGCATCGGTGTAATCGAAACCGACGAACAGCACCGCAATCACTTTGCCGCTGCCATCGCGCACCGGGGTGTATTGGGTCATGTAGGAACGATCAAACAGCAAGGCGCGGCCGACGTAACCCTGTCCGGCCATCAACTTCGCGTAGGCCGGATGGGCGTGGTCAAGCAAGGTGCCAATGGCGCGGCTGCCGTCCTGTTTGGTCAGCGAGGTGCTGACGCGGATGAAGTCTTCGCCACTGCGTACGAACAGCGTGGCGACGCCGGCAGTCATCTGCTTGAACTCGTCGACTTCATTGAAGTTGTTGTTCAGCACTTCGCTGCCCAGGTGCAGACCCGGAGTCTGGGTGCCGGCAACACTCACTGGCTCGTCCGGATGAAGGCTCAACCCGCTGCTGAAGCGCTTCTCGAACAACCCGCTGAGGCGCTGGGTGCTTTCGCGCAATGTGCCGTGGAATGTACTGAGCTGGTCGGCCAGCAGCCGAGCCTCACTGGCCAGATGTTCTTCACGGGTGGCGAGGTTGGCGGTGTCCAGCGAACGCAACGCGAACAGCGTACTGCCACTGATGACGACCGCCAGAATCACAGCAAGGGCAAGGCCCAGCTGCGAGGCAATCCGAGCGCGAGGTTGAGACATGAACAGCTCCTGGCCGAGCCACCGGATCCTCCTTGATCGCAGCTGATGCTCGGAATAATTCTAATAATGGGGGTGAAGCATGGAGACCGGCACGACGGTTCCACTTGCTCATAGTCGGCGGTAAATCCGAATACTTGAGCGCTGTGCGAGGGTATGGCACGGGGCCGGCATTGTGGCGGCTCGAACGTTTCAGCTCAAGCGCGCAACGGCCGGCAGTTCCATGGCGCGGACTTCGCCTTGAAGAAAGTCGCTGAGGCGGCGCAAACGCTCACCTCCTGGACGGGTTTTTGGCCACACCAGGTAATAATCCAGGCCACTGGCAACGGCGGTCGGCCACGGCAGACTCAAACGTCCTTGCGCAACATCTTCGGCGACCATCAACAAATCGCCCATCGATACGCCATAGCCGCGCGCCGCCGCGATCATGCCAAGCTCGAGCGTGTCGAACACTTGCCCACCCTTGAGCGAGACCTGATCGGACAAGCCCATGTGCTCCAGCCAACTGCGCCAGTCGCGGCGATCCGGGGTCGGGTGGAGCAATTCGGTGTTTGCCAGTCGATCAAGATCCCACGGTTGATCGTTGAGCAGATTCGGCGCGCCGACCGGGATCAGTTCTTCGGGAAACAACAAACTCGCTTCCCAGTCCGGCGGAAAATGGCCGTCGCTCAGCAACACGGCGCAATCAAACGGCTCATCATTGAAGTCCACCGAATCGACGTCCATCCACGCACTGGTCAGTTGCACCTCGTTGCCCGGCTGCAAGTGGCGGAAGCGACTCAGGCGCGCCAGCAGCCAACGCATGGTCAGGGTCGACGGGGCTTTCATGCGCAGGATGTCGTCCTCGGCACGCAAGGTGTTGCAGGCGCGCTCCAGGGCTGCGAAGCCTTCACGGATGCCCGGCAACAGCAAACGGGCCGACTCGGTGAGCTGCAAATGGCGACCGCTGCGGTGAAACAGCTTGCAGGCAAAGTGATCCTCGAGCGTACGAATATGCCGACTCACCGCGCTCTGGGTGATCGACAGTTCTTCCGCCGCGCGGGTGAACGAGCTATGTCGCGCCGCCGCTTCAAATGCGCGCAGGGCATACAACGGAGGAAGTCGACGGGCCATGCACAAAGCTCCAGTGGCGGGATGCAGCGAAATGAGCGGAATTTGTTCAGGATGAGTTTTAGTCATGCCACCCATCCTTTTTATCCCTTTGTGCAATGCCTGCCAAGGCCGGAGAATCGACGGTCTCTTGTTCCCTCTGAAAATTGAGTGGTGATACCCATGCAGCATCCTGTGCGTACTGAACTCTGGGCCATTCTGCGGCTGGCAGGGCCGTTGATCGCTTCACAGTTGGCGCACATGTTGATGGTGCTGACCGACACTTTGATGATGGCGCGCCTCAGTCCCGAAGCGCTGGCCGGCGGCGGTCTTGGCGCGGCGACTTATTCGTTTGTGTCGATTTTTTGCATCGGTGTGATTGCCGCAGTCGGCACCTTGGTAGCGATTCGCAAAGGTGCGGGCGACATCATTGGCGCGGCCCGTCTGACCCAGGCCGGATTGTGGCTGGCGTGGCTGATGGCGCTGGGCGCCGGTTTGCTGCTGTGGAACCTGAAACCGGTGTTGCTGCTGTTCGGCCAGACCGAAACCAACGTCAACGCCGCCGGGCAATTTCTGATCGCCCTGCCGTTCGCCCTGCCCGGCTACCTGAGCTTTATGGCCCTGCGCGGTTTCACCAGTGCAATTGGTCGGGCGACACCGGTGATGGTTATCAGTCTGGCCGGCACCGTGGCCAACTTCCTGCTCAATTACGCGCTGATCACTGGCATGTTCGGTCTGCCGAAAATGGGTTTGATGGGCATCGGTCTGGTCACGGCAATTGTCGCCAACTGCATGGCGCTGGCATTGGCCTGGCATATACGCCGGCATCCGGCCTATGACGCTTATCCGCTGCGCGCAGGTCTGTCGCGGCCGAACCGCCAGTACTTGAAGGAACTCTGGCGCCTCGGCCTGCCGATTGGCGGCACCTACGCCGTGGAAGTCGGTTTGTTCGCCTTCGCAGCACTGTGCATGGGCACCATGGGCAGCACGCAATTGGGCGCGCACCAGATTGCTCTGCAGATTGTTTCGGTGGCGTTCATGGTGCCGGCGGGGATGTCTTATGCGATCACCATGCGCATCGGCCAGCATTACGGCGCCGGGCAATTGCTCGATGCACGGATGTCGGGCCGGGTCGGGATCGTCTTTGGTGCGGTAGTGATGCTCGGCTTTGCGATGGTGTTCTGGTTCTTGCCGAATCAATTGGTCGGGTTGTTCCTCGATCATAACGATCCGGCGTTTGCCGAGGTCATTCGTCTGGCGGTGAGCCTGTTGGCCGTGGCGGCATGGTTCGAGCTGTTCGACGGCACGCAGACGATTGCCATGGGCTGTATTCGCGGACTCAAGGATGCGAAGACCACGTTTCTGGTCGGGCTCGGCTGTTATTGGCTGATTGGCGCGCCGGCGGCGTGGTGGATGGCGTTCCACTTGAACTGGGGGCCGACGGGCGTCTGGTGGGGCTTGGCGCTGGGGTTGGCGTGCGCGGCGGTGAGTCTGACGTTGGCATTTGAGTGGAAGATGAAGCGGATGATTCGGCTGGAGCCTGCTACATCACGCTTTGAGGTCGTTGGCGCAGATTAAGATCGAAAGATCGCAGCCTTCGGCAGCTCCTACAGGGATCGGTGTAGGAGCTGCCGCAGGCTGCGATCTTTTAAACGGCCTCCACAGAAACCTGTTGGCTTGAGCCAAACGTCAGGTACTCAACCAACTCCGCCAACGGCAACGGCCGGCTGATCAGATAACCCTGCACCTGATCGCAACCAAACCCGCGCAGCAATTCCAGTTGTTCCGGCGTCTCAACCCCTTCCGCCACCACTTCCAGATGCAGGTTGTGCGCAAGGTTGATCATCGCGTGCACCAGTTTGCGGTTCTCTTCACGCTGTTCCATGCCACCGACAAAACTCTTGTCGATCTTCAGCAAAGTGATCGGCAAGCTGTTGAGGTGCACGAACGACGAGAACCCGGTGCCAAAGTCATCCAGCGAAAAACGCACACCGAGGCGGCCCAAAGCATCCATGGTCTGCTTGACCAGATCGCTGCGACGCATTACCGCCGTTTCAGTCAGCTCGAACTCCAGCCACTGCGCCTCCACACCGCGCTCAGCGATCAAGCGGCTCAGCGTCGGCAACAACTGACTGTCCTGAAACTGGCGGAACGACAGGTTGATCGCCATGTGCAGCGCCGGCAATCCGCGTTCGCGCAGTGCCTGCATATCGCGCAACGCCCGGGAAATCACCCAGTAACCCAGCGGCACAATCAAGCCGCTCTGCTCGGCCAACGGCACGAACTCACTCGGCGGCAGCAAACCACGTTCGCCATGGCGCCAGCGCACCAAGGCTTCGAGACCGACAATCTGCCCATCCTCAAGATTCAGGCGTGGCTGGTAATGCAATTCCAGCTCATCACGACGCAATGCCCGGCGCAGCTCACTTTCGAGGTCAGCCATGCTCCGCGCGTTGCGGTTGATGCGTTCGTTGAAGATATGAAAGGTGCAGCCCTGCGTGCTCTTGGCCTGCTGCATGGCGATGTGCGCATGCCACATCAGCGGGTCAGCGCCAGCCTGCGCGCGGGCATGGGCAATGCCGAGGCTGGAGCCGATCAGCAGGCTTTCGCCATCCACCCAATACGGTTCGGACAAGGCTTCGGTGATGCGTTCGGCCATCCACTCGGCGCGTTGCGGCGCGCGGCGGGTGTCGATCAGCAAGGCGAATTCGTCGCTGCCCAGCCGCGCCAGTTGATCGCCGGCCTCCAGCTGACTTTTCAGCCGCGCCACGACCTGCAGGATCAGCCGATCGCCAGCCTGATGGCCGAGGGCGTCGTTGGCGTGGCGAAAGTTGTCGAGATCGAGATGCCCGAGGGCCAGGCCGCGACCATCGCCTTCAGCGAGACGCGCTGTCAGCAAGGTCTGGAAACCCTGGCGATTGGCGATGCCGGTCAACGGATCCTGTTCGGCGAGGCGTTGCAGGGTGTTTTCGAGAACGCCGCGCTCGCGCACATGGCGCAGGCAACGGCGCAGCATGCCGGGGTCGAGGGCGTCGAACACCAGCCAGTCACTGACGCCAACCGGCGCGGTGTCCGGTTCGTGTTCGAGCAACAATACCGTCGGCAGGCTGCAGCGGCCGGGTGCCGGTTGCAACGCGGGAATGGTCAACAAAACCGCGTGGCGGTTGTCTTCGAACAAACTGCTGACCGACTCCCAGCTCGGCGCGCTGATCAGCACCGCCGCGCTCCCCATCGGAGCCAGACACTCACGCAATAACGCTGTCCACGCTGGCTCTTCGGCCAGTAGCAGCAAACGCAAGGGTTCGACAGGCGTAGACAAGCTAGCTCCCTAGACTCTGCAATGATGTGGGCGGCGGGCATTATGCCGTTGCGCTGACCAATGACCAAATGACAACGGTTATCAAAACGTTATTTTGTGTCACGAATGAGAACATTAGCCGCAAAATCACCGCGCATCCTGCGTGAAAGTAACAAAACCGGCAAATATGAATCGCGTGGTACGTCACAAGTCGGACAGAGCAGCACAAATCTCTGAGCCTGTTAAAATGCCGGCCCATTTCGTCAACGACTCCCGTATTTTCGTATGTCCCGACTCAATCCCCGGCAGCAAGAACCCGAGAACTACGTCGGCGCCCCTCTATTCGTGCTCGCCGGTGCTGGCTCCGGCAAGACCAGCGTGATCACGCGCAAAATCGCGCACCTGATCCAGAACTGCGGCATCCGTGCCCAGTACATCGTCGCCATGACCTTTACCAACAAGGCCGCGCGCGAGATGAAAGAGCGGGTCGGTACCCTCTTGCGCTTCGGCGAAGGTCGCGGCCTGACGGTCTGCACCTTCCACAACCTCGGTCTGAACATCATCCGCAAGGAGCACGTGCGGCTGGGCTACAAACCCGGTTTCTCGATTTTCGACGAGACCGACGTCAAGTCCCTGATGACCGACATCATGCAGAAGGAATACGCGGGCGAAGACGGCGTCGACGAGATCAAGAACATGATCGGCGCCTGGAAAAACGACCTGATCCTGCCGCCTCAGGCGCTGGAGAACGCGCGTAATCCCAAGGAACAGACTGCCGCCATCGTCTACACCCACTATCAGCGCACGCTTAAAGCGTTCAACGCGGTGGACTTCGACGACCTGATCCTGCTGCCGGTAAAACTTTTCGAAGAACACGCCGACATCCTCGAAAAGTGGCAGAACAAGGTGCGTTACCTGCTCGTCGATGAATACCAGGACACCAACGCCAGCCAGTACCTGCTGGTAAAAATGCTCATCGGCAAGCGCAACCAGTTCACCGTGGTCGGCGACGACGACCAGTCGATCTACGCCTGGCGTGGCGCGCGACCGGAAAACCTGATGCTGCTCAAGGACGACTATCCATCGCTGAAAGTGGTGATGCTCGAACAAAACTACCGCTCGACCAGTCGCATCCTGCGTTGCGCCAACGTGCTGATCTCGAACAACCCGCACGAATTCGAAAAGCAGCTGTGGAGTGAAATGGGCCACGGTGACGAGATCCGCGTGATCCGCTGCCGCAACGAAGACGCCGAAGCCGAGCGCGTGGCCATGGAAATCCTCAGCCTGCACTTGCGCACCGACCGCCCGTACAGCGATTTCGCGATCCTCTATCGCGGTAACTATCAGGCCAAGCTGATCGAGCTGAAGCTGCAGCACCACCAGGTGCCGTATCGCCTGAGCGGCGGCAACAGCTTCTTCGGCCGCCAGGAAGTGAAAGACCTGATGGCCTACTTCCGCCTGATCGTGAACCCGGATGACGACAACGCCTTCCTGCGCGTGATCAACGTGCCGCGCCGCGAAATCGGCTCGACCACCCTGGAAAAACTCGGCAACTACGCCACCGAACGCAAGATCTCGATGTACGCCGCCACCGACGAAATCGGTCTGGGCGAACATCTGGACAGCCGCTTCACCGATCGCCTGTCGCGCTTCAAGCGTTTCATGGACAAGGTGCGCGAGCAGTGCGCCGGCGAGGACCCGATCTCCGCGCTGCGCAGCATGGTCATGGACATCGACTACGAGAACTGGCTGCGCACCAACAGCTCCAGCGACAAAGCCGCCGATTACCGGATGAGCAACGTCTGGTTCCTGATCGAGGCGTTGAAAAACACTCTTGAGAAGGACGAAGAAGGCGAAATGACCGTCGAGGATGCGATCGGCAAACTCGTCCTGCGCGACATGCTCGAACGTCAGCAGGAAGAGGAAGACGGTGCCGAAGGCGTGCAGATGATGACGCTGCATGCGTCCAAGGGTCTGGAATTCCCTTACGTGTTCATCATGGGCATGGAAGAGGAAATCCTCCCGCACCGCTCCAGCATCGAAGCCGACACCATTGAAGAAGAACGCCGCCTGGCCTACGTGGGCATCACCCGCGCGCGTCAGACACTGGCGTTCACCTTCGCCGCCAAGCGCAAGCAGTACGGCGAGATCATCGACTGCGCGCCGAGCCGCTTCCTCGATGAGCTGCCACCGGACGATCTGGCCTGGGAAGGCAACGACGACACACCGACCGAAGTCAAAGTCGTGCGCGGCAACAGCGCATTGGCTGATATACGCGCGATGTTAAAGCGCTAGAATTGACCACTTTTTTACTAGACCTTCGGCGCACCAAGCGCCAAAAGAGGACAGCTTCATGGAAGCATTGCACCAGAAAATCCGCGAACAAGGCATTGTGCTTTCCGACCAGGTCCTGAAGGCGTCGACCTTCAGGACCTGGTCGGAAAGCACAAAGCCTTGTTCGCGGATTTTCTGGTGCAATGCTTCGATGAAGCTGATCGGCGACGAATTCGCCGCGCGGTTCACGGATTCGGGCATCACCAAGATCGTCACCATCGAAGCCTCGGGCATCGCCCCGGCGATCATGACCGGTCTGAACCTCGGCGTGCCGGTGATCTTCGCCCGCAAGCAACAGTCCCTGACCCTGACGGAAAACCTGCTGTCGGCGACCGTGTACTCATTCACCAAAAAGACCGAAAGCACCGTGGCCATCTCGCCGCGCCACCTGACCAGCAGCGACCGAGTGCTGATCATCGACGACTTCCTGGCCAACGGTAAGGCCTCGCAAGCGCTGATCTCGATCATCAAACAGGCCGGCGCCACCGTGGCCGGCCTGGGCATCGTCATCGAGAAGTCGTTCCAGGGCGGCCGCGCCGAACTGGACTCGCAAGGCTACCGCGTCGAATCGCTGGCCCGCGTTAAATCGCTGACAGGTGGCGTCGTCACCTTCATCGAATAAAGCCAAACCGCAATACCCTTGTAGGAGCCGAGCTTGCTCGCGAAGGCGTCGTGTCAGTCGAATATTCTTTGACTGATCCACCGCTTTCGCGAGCAAGCTTTGCTCCTACAGTTGTTCGGGTACTCCGCAATCCCCGTGTAGGAGCTGTCGAGTGCAACGAGGCTGCGATCTTTTGATCTGATTTTCAGGATCAACATCAAAAGATCGCAGCGTGCCGCAGCTCCTACAGATTTCACTTAATCCATTCTGTACCCCGCCCCCGGTACCCCTTCGTGCATCGCAGCTTGAATATCCGCGTACAAGGCATTCGCTTCACCGGTGGTAATCGAGCGCGAACAATCACGCAGCACCACATGCAAAAGCACGTTCTCCTGACCCGGTAACATCCCGAGTCGCTCAATGGCCTGCGCCGGTAAATCCGAACGTGGCCAGCGCCCCTTGATTCGCATCTCCTCGATCCATCCAGAGCAATCCCCTGCCGCCTGCAACATCCTCTCGGTCAATATCTCTTCACTCAATCCCGGCGTTACTGCCAACGAGATATCGCGGGCAATCGACGGCAAACGAGATACCGCAGTCCACGGATCCAGATCATGCATCTGCGCCTGCACGCGCACATTCTGATCACGCAACAAACGAATATCAGGAATGCCTTTGCGCAACATCGTCAGGCGATCCAGCCCCATCCCAAGAGCGAGTCCGCCATGGCGCAGCGGATCAATCTGCAAACGCTGCAACAGCGACTTCGCGATACGCCCGCACTCAAGAACCTCGACCGGCACGCCATCATTCAACACATTCACTTCAATCCCGCCCTCGGTGTAGTGATGTGGACTGTCGCTATAAACCCAAGACTTTTCCGGGACGGCCGACTGCAAAATATCGCCGACAAGACGCAGTAAATGCTCATGGGATGCCAGCTCCGGGTCGCCCAATACCCAGATATCCATTTGGTGCGGCTCGGCGCAATGCCAACGATCTCGGCTATCACGCCTGAAGGTAATGCCTGGCGCTGCCAGCAAAATGGTTTGTCCCGGCTGACGAACCTCGGCGGCCTGCTGAAGCGCCGCAGGAATCTGGCTGGTGGTCTGCGTTCGCAAAAGTGAATGCTCATCGACCCATCGTGTGTGCGCGCTGCCAAGGGTAATTTCTGCCGGGTCGTAACCCAGCAAACCGTAGTTCTCTTCGACGGACACAATCCTTGGCCCAACCAGCAACTGCGCTCGGGGCCAGCCTCTCGCTGCGAGTCCTTGAAGGACTTCATTGAGCAGTAGTCGGATTGCGTGGTCGGGTTGGTTCTTTTCGGTTAAGTCAGTGAGGAGTAAGGCTTGGTGGACAGATGTGTCTGTCAGGTACTTCTTTGGTGTGTGCACTGTGTGCCCCTGTGTTCGTGGTTGGCATGAGCCCCGAAAACAAAGCCCATAAATAAAACCTAACCAGACAAGACCTCTCACCACAAATGAAAAACCTTAAATTTACAACTTTCAGAATAGGCCTACAGACGCAACCCACGCAAATAACCAAACCACTCATATCTAAAAAGAAGACATAAAAATTGATTCTTAAAAAGTGAAAATAATTATTCAATCGGATCGCTAACTTATGCATTAATCCGCTCAACCCCATGCCACATGGGGGGAACACAACAAAAACCAAAAAAAGGAAAACTCAAATGCAAACTGAAAAAACCACAAAAGAAAATCTTAATCGCATCACTTCTGGCCCGGATAATTTTGGATGGGCACCGTTGGCTTGGGCGCATACCGAAGATTAATTGAAGCACCGCGCGGCAACCGCCCTTGCCGCGCACTTCAGAACAAGGAGGGTTTTTTATGTCACCGCCAAATATAGCGCCGACGCTCTTCAATCATGAGGAATTTTCGATTATCGCCGACTCGAATGAGTTCCTCAAAGAATGCGAGCTCTTGGGATTTATGACGGCAAATATCGCTCAATTAGAGGAGTTTCCAAAAAACAGTATCGTTTTTTCTTTCAGTAACGAAGCTGCAAAATTGACATTTGAGATCGCTGGAAGAACAGAGCGCAAAAAAATCATCTTCTGCGCGACCCAAGTATTTGAGCCATCTTTAGCCGCGGCGCTTTACAGCCTAGAGCTTCTGATGAACAGTGATTTTCAGCAATCGCTCTTCTCGCAGCGAGTTGTATTGAATATGCTTAACTCCTACCAGACATTTGCGTTGTCTGGTAACGAATCCAATGCAACAGTATCCATCCTTACCCATGCACAGCCTTATGCATTACTTGACGAAGATGTGACCGATAACTTCGTTCAGTCCGTCGCGGAATTCTTTGAAGTTCATTACGCACATATGAACCCATTAGAGCCCTGCCCCTTTATATTTTCAGGCACATTGAAAATTTCTGGAATACTGACTGTACTCAGAAAACCGAACCCCGAATTACCTGCCGGTCTGAAAACCTCTCTAAAATGGCTAAGTGATCGAATTTCAAACGAAGAAGCCTGGCTCACAGTAAAAGAAAACGACATAACCTCATTAAAAATAAATAACGAAGAACATATAAAACTTCTGGATCTCGCTGCTGGCAAACGTGGACTGAAACTTACGGAATTTGCTATCGGCGTCAACGAATCCATCTCGAACAAAATTGATTACAAAATCAACTCCCAAATGAATGAGGGAATCAGTGGTATTCATTTAGCAATTGGTGATGGTTCCTCTGGCTACCACATAGACTTTCTTAGCCCATCCGTGAACGTCCATCCAATACACTCGCTTGCCGCGCCTGACCTGTAGGAGCCGAGCTTGCTCGCGAAAGCGTCGTATCAGTCGATACATTTTTTGACTGATCCACCGCTTTCGCGAGCAAGCCCGCTCCCACAGTTGGTTTTGCGGTGGACAGTTATTGCGTGGTGGCCTTGACCTCGGATGACGTCGACACATTCTTGGATAAAGGCACGCCGCATTACCCTTGTGGGAGCGGGCTTGCTCGCGAAGGCGTCGTGTCAGTCGATACATTTTTTGACCGATCCACCGCTTTCGCGAGCAAGCCCGCTCCCACAGTTGTTCGGGTACTCCGCAGTCGCCGTGTAGGAGCTGTCGAGTGAAACGAGGCTGCGATCTTTTGATCTTTTAAGGATCAGGATCAAAAGATCGCAGCGTGCCGCAGCTCCTACGGGGTTTGGGTGGTGGCTTTTAGGCCGGTGAGGAGCAGGCGTTGGAAGAGGTCTTCTTTCAGGCCTTCCGGGTGAGTGAGTTGCATGCGTTCGAGGTGTTCGGGGTAGAGCGATGCCTCGGGGGCGTCGAGGGCGGCTTTGCCGAGTTCGAGGATTTCGGTGAGTTTGAATTTGCTTTTTAGCCAGTTCAGCGCCCGCAGCAAATCCCGTTCGATCGCGGTGAAATCACAGCCCAGCGGGTACTCCGGAAACAGGTTTTTGTGCCGTGCGGCGATGGCTTGCAAACGCTGCGGCGTGTTCTCGGTGAAGCGCGGATCGAGGCGGAAATCCTTTGGCAGTTTGCCGACCTTTTGCGCTTGTTCGATCAGGCCCGGCTGGAAGCGTGAATCGCTGATGTTCAGCAGCGATTCGATCACTACGGCATCGGTTTTACCGCGCAGATCAGCGATGCCGTATTCGGTCACGACGATGTCGCGCAGATGCCGTGGGATCGTGCAGTGGCCGTATTCCCAAACGATGTTGGAGCTGACGTCGCCGCCGGATTCGCGCCAGCTGCGCAGGATCAGGATCGAGCGCGCGTCGTGCAACGCGTGGCCCTGCGCGACGAAGTTGTACTGTCCGCCAACGCCGCTGAGTACTCGTCCATCCTCCAGTTGATCCGCCACGCCAGCGCCGAGCAAGGTCATGGTGAACACCGTGTTGATGAACCGCGCATCGAGGCGTTGTAGGCGCTTGAGTTCCTCCTGCCCGTAGAGCTCGTTGATGTAGCTGATGCGAGTCATGTTGAATTCGAGGCGTTTGCTCAGCGGCAACTCGCGCAGTCGCTCGTAGAAACTGCGCGGGCCGAGGAAGAAACCGCCGTGCACGGAAATGCCGTCGGTTTGCGCCGCTTCGTCGAGGGTGCCGGCGTTGGCCTGCTCCTGCGTCGGCACATCGGGGTAAACCTTGCGCCGGATGATCCCGGCATCCGCCAGCACCAGCAGGCCGTTGACGAACATTTCGCTGCAACCGTACAGGCCTTTGGCGAACGGCCCGGTGCCGCCCTCGCGGTTGATCAACTGCGCCCATTGGCTGAGGTTGATGTCGTCGAGCAACGCCTGATAACCGGCGTTATCCGCCTGACGTGCGAGCAACGCGGCAGTCAGCGCATCACCCATCGAACCGATGCCGATCTGCAGCGTACCGCCGTCGCGCACCAGCGTACTCGCGTGCAAACCAATGAAATGGTCCTGAAACCCCACCGGCATGTTCGGCGTGGAAAACAGCGTGCTGCTGTCCTTCTCGTCGATCAGCAAGTCGAAGGTGTCGATGTCGACTTCGGCGTCGCCGGGCATGTACGGCAGATCGGTGTGCACTTGGCCGACCAGCAAAATGGTCTCCCCGTCTTCGCGGCGCTTGGCGATCATCGGCAACAAATCTAGGGTGATGTCGGGGTTGCAGCTCAGGCTCAGGCGATCCGGGTGTTCGCTGCTGCTGGCCAATAACTGCGCCACCAGATTCAGCCCGGCGGCGTTGATGTCGCGGGCGGCATGGCTGTAGTTGCTGCTGACGTAATCCTGCTGGGCCGGCGCGCTGTTGAGCAGGCTGCCGGGCTGCATGAAGAACTGTTCGATGCGGATGTTCGCGGGCAGGCTGTCGCGGTGCAGGTCGGCGAGGAAATCGAATTCCGCGTAGTCACCGAAGACGCGCTCGACGAAGGGTTCGATGAAGCGCTTTTGCAAGCCATCGCCCAACGCCGGGCGACCGAGGCACAGCGCGGTGTAGATCGTCAGCTGCCGCTCGGGCAGGCCTTTGATCCGCCGGTACAGCGCGTTGACGAAGTGATTGGGTTTGCCCAGGCCCAGCGGCATGCCCATGTGGATATGCGCCGGCAAGCGTGCCAGCACGTCGTCCACTGCTTGTTCGATCGAACACAACTGCACCATCTGAAGCCTCCTGCCCGTTCCGTGAATAGGGGTAGACCGAGATTGCCTTGAGTTTGCTGCAAAGAACAGCCCTAAAGTCCTGGACGATTGTCGGCCACAGGAGTTGTTTATGGCTGGAGCTTGCTTGCCCTCACCCTAGCCCTCTCCCGGAGGGAGAGGGGACTGAATGGGGGATATTTGGGAGGTACGCCGACTTGAACGTGATGTACCGAATCCATAGTCGCTAAGGTTTTTCAGGTCGATGTCGGACGCAAGAAACCGCGGTCGTCCCCTCTCCCGGAGGGAGAGGGGACTGAATGGGGGATATTTGGGAGATACGCCGACTTGAACGTGATGTACCGAATCCATAGTCGCTAAGGTTTTTCAGGTCGATGTAGAGCGTCAGAAACTGCGGTCGGCCCCCTCTCCCTCCGGGAGAGGGCTGGGGTGAGGGGCTCTTGAATCGCAGGCACAAAAAAACCGTCCGAAGACGGTTTTCTTCATCAGATGCACGCCTTATTTCAGGCCGGACATCTTCTCGATCGCGCCCTTCAACTCATCATCCGAGCAATCGGCGCAGGTGCCTTTTGGCGGCATCGAATTGATACCGGTGATGGCTTTGGCAAGGATGCCATCAAGGCCGCCCTGGTGATCAGCACGTTCTTTCCACGCGGCCGTGTCACCAATTTTCGGCGCACCCAACAGGCCTGTACCGTGGCAAGCGTTGCAATGTTTGGCAATCACTTCATCCGGAGTCTTCGCACCGCCACCGCCGCCGGCAGTCGCAGCCACTTCCATCCCTTTGCATTCCTGACCTTGAACACACACCTGGCCGACAGGCTCGAGGCGCTTGGCAATGTCGTCATTCGTCGCAGCTTGAGCGCTGACAGCCCAGAGGGCCAGTACGGTTGCTGGTGCAGCCAGCATTTTCATAATTAGATTCACGCGTTCACCCTCAATGGTGGCTATTCACGCCTGCGGCCACGGTTCGCAGGCGGGCGCAAGTATAGCGGGTAGCCCGCCACACTGAAACAACCCCATGATTAAAGGGGTCTTGTTGCGCATCGGTAAAACAGCTTGGGTGCCTTCGCCGTAATGGCCTGGCGCCTCTTTGTTTAAAAGTTTGCCGGCGTGGCTGCGCTGATTAGTCGCGCAGGCAAGTCGAACGGATTACGGAAACGATGCGGCTTGGTACTTTCAAAGTAGTAGCTGTCGCCGGCTTCGAGAATAAAAGTTTCAAGGCCCACCACCAATTCCAGACGACCTTCCACCAGAATCCCGGTTTCCTCGCCTTCATGGGTGAGCATTTCTTCGCCGGTATCGGCGCCCGGCGGGTAGATTTCGTTGAGGAAGGCGATGGCGCGGCTGGGGTGCGCGCGGCCGACCAGCTTCATGGTCACGGCGCCGTCGGAAATGTCGATCAGCTCGTTGGCCTTGTAGACGATCTGGGTCGGAACTTCCTGCAGGATTTCTTCGGAAAAGAACTCGACCATGGACATGGGAATGCCGCCCAGCACCTTTCTCAGCGAACTGATCGAAGGGCTGACGCTGTTCTTTTCGATCATCGAAATGGTGCTGTTGGTGACGCCCGCGCGTTTGGCGAGTTCACGCTGGGAAAGCCCTTTGAGCTTGCGGATCGATTGCAGTCGTTCACCGACGTCCAAGGCGCGAGCCTCCTGATGTTGTAAGAATATTGAGCGTTATCATGGCGACAGCGTTCAGTATTTACAACACTTGGCCCCCGCAGCGGCGTCAACCCTCGGAATAGAGCCTTGGCACTCGACGCAGGTTGCAGAAGATCTGGTACGGGATGGTGTCGGCCCACTTCGCCACTTCACTGGCGAGGATATTTTTCCCCCAGAGCTCAACGGTCGAACCGAGACCGGCTTCCGGCACATCGGTAAGATCGATGCAAAGCATGTCCATCGACACGCGACCGATAATGCGACTGCGTTTACCGGCCACCAAAACCGGGGTGCCGGTCTGCGCCTGACGCGGGTAGCCGTCGGCGTAACCCATGGCGACCACGCCGATGCGCATCGGTTTGTCGGTGATGAATTTGGCGCCGTAGCCCACCGGCTCACCGGCCGGCAATTCGCGCACGCTGATGACTTTCGATTCCAGGGTCATCACCGGTTGCAAACGATCGGCAACAGCATTGGCTTCTTCGAACGGGGTCGCGCCGTAGAGCATGATGCCCGGACGCACCCAATCACTATGAATCTGCGGCCAGCCAAGCACAGCGGGCGAGTTGCGCAGACTGACTTCAGCCGCCAGCCCCTGACGCGCCGCTTCAAATACCGCGACTTGCTCGGTGCTGCTCTGCGCGTGCAGTTCATCGGCGCGGGCGAAGTGGCTCATCAACACAATTTTCGCCACTTTGCCGCTGGCCAGCAGACGCTGATAAGCCGCCGGATAATCCTTTGGATGCAAACCGACGCGGTGCATGCCCGAATCGAGCTTCAGCCACACGGTAATCGGTTTGCTCAGCGCTGCCTGCTCGATCGCTTCGAGCTGCCAAAGCGAGTGCACCACCGTCCAGAAATCATGCTCGACGATCAGCGCCAGCTCATCGGCCTCGAAAAAACCTTCCAGCAACAACACCGGCGCACGAATACCAGCGGCGCGCAGCTCCAAAGCCTCTTCGATGCAAGCCACGGCAAAACCGTCGGCCTCGGCTTCCAGC
This sequence comes from Pseudomonas sp. NPDC088429, assembly GCF_044753305.1. Classification (NCBI taxonomy): domain Bacteria; kingdom Pseudomonadati; phylum Pseudomonadota; class Gammaproteobacteria; order Pseudomonadales; family Pseudomonadaceae; genus Pseudomonas; species Pseudomonas sp. NPDC088429. The sequence goes on from NZ_JBIVMX010000035.1 coordinate 35,760, forward strand.
GCCTGGGCGCAGCGTACCGCGCCATGTCCGTACGCATCGGCCTTGATCACCGCCAGCGCCTTGGCGCCGGTGACTTCGCGGGCAATTCGGTAGTTGTGGCGCAGGGCTTGAAGGTCGATCAGGGCACGGGCAGGACGCATGGCGGCAGACTTCTAGGCGGTCATGGGAATAAAAACCGGCGCCGACTGACGACGTGAACCGCCAACAGCGCCGGGAGAGGGATCTTTACAACGGTCTAAGGCAGCGCAGCAACGATAGAGATTTCCACCAGAATGCTCGGCTTGGCCATTTTCGCTTCGACGGTGGCGCGGGCCGGAGCAGCGCCTTTTGGCAGCCACTGATCCCACACCGAATTCATCCCGGCGAAGTGCGCTTCGATATCGTTCAGGTAGATCGTCGCCGACAACAGGTGTTGCTTGTCGGTGCCGGCCAGATCGAGCAAACGCTCGATATTGGCAAGAACTTCGCGAGTCTGCTGTTCAATTCCGCCGTCAAAGTCGTCGCCGACCTGCCCGGCCAAGTACACGGTGCCGTTGTGGCTGACGATCTGACTCATGCGCTCATTGGTGAGCTGGCGCTGGATTGACATGTTTTGCGGACTCCTGAATTTTGTTGCCGTAACGGGAAATATCGAGGCCTTCGGCGCTGATCTGGGGCTTTTTCTTCGCCATCAGGTCGGCTAGCAGACGACCGGAACCGCATGCCATGGTCCAACCGAGCGTGCCGTGACCGGTGTTGAGGAACAGATTCTTGAACGGCGTGGCGCCAACGATCGGCGTGCCATCGGGCGTGGTCGGACGCAGACCTGTCCAGAAACTCGCTTCGGCCAGATTACCGCCCTGAGGATAAAGGTCGTTGACGATCATCTCCAGGGTTTCGCGGCGACGCGGGTTCAGCGACAGGTCAAAACCGGCGATCTCGGCCATGCCGCCAACGCGGATGCGGTTGTCGAAACGGGTGATCGCGACCTTGTAGGTCTCGTCGAGAATAGTCGAGGTCGGCGCCATCGCCGGGTTGGTGATCGGCACGGTCAGCGAGTAACCCTTGAGCGGATACACCGGGGCCTTGATGCCCAGCGGCTTGAGCAGTTGCGGCGAGTAGCTGCCGAGCGCCAGCACGTAGCGGTCGGCGGTTTCCAGCTTGCCGTCGATCCACACACCGTTGATGCGATCACCGGCGTAGTCGAGTTTCTGGATGTCCTGACCGAAGCGGAATTCCACACCGAGTTTCACCGCCATTTCGGCGAGACGCGTGGTGAACATCTGGCAGTCGCCAGTCTGATCGTTCGGCAGGCGCAATGCACCGGCGAGGATGTCAGTGACACCCGCCAGCGCCGGCTCGACGCGGGCAATGCCGGCGCGGTCGAGGACTTCAAACGGCACGCCGGATTCTTTCAGCACGGCGATGTCTTTGGCGGCGCCATCAAGCTGCGCCTGAGTGCGGAACAACTGAGTCGTACCAAGGCTGCGGCCTTCGTAGGCGATGCCGGTTTCGGCGCGCAGTTCATCGAGGCAGTCACGGCTGTACTCGGACAGACGCACCATGCGCTCCTTGTTCACCGCGTAACGGCTGGCGGTGCAGTTGCGCAGCATCTGCGCCATCCACAGGTACTGGTCGATGTCGGCAGTGGCCTTGATCGCGAGAGGGGCGTGGCGTTGCAACAGCCACTTGATCGCTTTGAGCGGTACGCCCGGCGCGGCCCACGGCGAGGCGTAGCCCGGCGAGACCTGGCCGGCGTTGGCGAAACTGGTCTCCATGGCCGCAGCCGGCTGCCGGTCGACCACCACTACTTCGAACCCGGCACGGGCCAGATAGTAAGCACTGGCGGTACCGATGACGCCGCTACCCAAGACCATTACGCGCATTTTTGTATCCCTCATCGCGGCGGGGCCGCGTACGTCTGTTGTTAGAGCAATGATGCGCGCAGTGTAAAAAAGAAATGCCAGTGCTTTTCACTATATAAGCGCCTATATTTGGCGACAATTCTCGGCAAAAACCCTTTTCACGGAGGCGCATCCCCTATGCGTACCAACACTCAGACCAAACGTGAGCTGGACAAGATCGACCGCAACATCTTGCGGATCCTGCAGGCGGACGGGCGGATTTCCTTTACCGAACTGGGCGAAAAGGTCGGGCTCTCGACCACGCCGTGCACCGAGCGCGTGCGGCGTCTGGAGCGCGAAGGGATCATCATGGGCTACAACGCCCGGCTCAATCCGCAGCACTTGAAGGGTAGCTTGCTGGTGTTCGTCGAGATCAGCCTCGACTACAAATCCGGCGACACGTTCGAGGAGTTCCGCCGCGCGGTGCTGAAGTTGCCGCACGTGCTGGAGTGCCATTTGGTGTCAGGGGATTTCGACTACCTGGTGAAGGCGCGGATTTCCGAGATGGCCTCGTACCGCAAGCTGCTGGGCGACATTCTGCTGAAACTGCCGCATGTGCGGGAGTCGAAGAGTTATATCGTGATGGAAGAGGTTAAGGAGAGCTTGAGCTTGCCGATTCCAGATTGAGCACCGCGACGATCGTTTCCACGCTCTGCGTGGGAATGCCTCTTCGGACGCTCCGCGTTCGGCATTTGGGACGCAGAGCGTCCCGGGCTGCATTCCCACGCAGAGCGTGGGAACGATCATGATGCATTTCTCTGTAGGAGCTGCCGAAGGCTGCGATCTTTTAGACCAGCACCTGCCGATTCGCCGCCATGTACTCGAAAATCTGCTTCTCCACCCGCGGATGAATCAGCTCCACCGGCCGCCGCTCATTCGGGCAAGGCAAAGTCTTGGTCGTGCCAAACAGCCGGCAAATCAACGGCCGCTCTTCATACACCGTGCAGCCATTCGGCCCCAGGTGCACACAGTTCAGCTCTTCCATCGCCGCATCCTGCTCGGCGCGGGTCTTGCGCGGCAGACGGGCCATTTCTTCCGGCGAGGTGGTCACCGGCCCACAGCAATCGTGGCAGCCGGGCACGCACTCGAACGAGGGGATCTGCTGGCGCAAGGTGCGGACTGTCTGGCTGTTGCAGCTCATCGAAACGGTAACCAAGGTGAAATAGGCGGCAATTGTGCCGCAAAAGCCGTGATCCAGACACCGCAGGCCGACCAGTGTTGCCCCCGTTCGGGCGTGCGGCTTATGCTCCGTCAAATTTTCTCGACACCTTAGCCGTTGGATGACGCCCATGACTGCCCGCGCCCACACCTCCGCGAGCCAACCTCACGTTGCCTCTTACTACGCCGCCAGCAGCTTGCCGCAGCCGGATCATCCGCTGCTGCAAGGCGACGTGGTGGCCGACGTGTGCGTGGTCGGCGGCGGTTTTTCCGGGTTGAACACGGCGCTGGAACTGGCTGAACGCGGACTCAGCGTGGTGTTGCTCGAAGCGCACAAGATCGGCTGGGGCGCCAGCGGTCGTAACGGCGGGCAGTTGATTCGCGGCGTCGGCCACGGTCTCGATCAGTTCGCCAACGTCGTCGGCAGCGACGGCGTACGCGAGATGAAACTGATGGGCCTGGAAGCGGTGGAAATCGTCCGCCAGCGCGTCGAGCGTTTTCAGATCGCCTGCGACCTGACCTGGGGCTACTGCGACCTCGCCAACAAATCATCCGACCTCGAAGGCTTTGCCGAAGACGCCGAAGAGTTGCGCGGCCTCGGTTATCGCTACGAAACCCGTTTGCTGCAAGCCAACGAGATGCACACGGTGGTCGGCTCCAAGCGCTATGTCGGTGGTTTGATCGACATGGGTTCAGGGCATCTGCATCCACTCAACCTGGCGTTGGGCGAAGCGGCGGCTGCGCAGCAATTGGGTGTGAAACTGTTTGAACACTCGGCTGTGACGCGTATCGATTACGGCCCGGAAGTCAAAGTCCACACCGCCCAAGGTTCGGTGCGGGCGAAGTCGCTGGTGCTCGGCTGCAACGCTTATCTGAATGATCTGAATCCGCAACTCAGCGGCAAGGTTCTGCCCGCCGGCAGCTACATCATTGCCACCGAACCGTTGAGCGAAGAGCAGGCACACAACCTGCTGCCGCAAAACATGGCGGTCTGTGATCAGCGGGTGGCGCTGGATTACTACCGACTCTCGGCGGATCGTCGCTTGCTGTTCGGCGGTGCCTGCCATTATTCGGGGCGTGATCCGAAAGACATCGCGGCGTATATGCAGCCGAAGATGCTGGAAGTGTTCCTGCAACTGGGGGGCGTGAAGATTGATTATCAGTGGGGCGGGATGATCGGCATCGGCGCCAACCGTCTGCCGCAGATTGGCCGGCTCAATGACCAGCCGAACGTGTATTACGCCCAGGCTTATTCCGGGCACGGGGTGAATGCCACGCACCTGGCGGGCAAGTTGCTGGCTGAGGCGATCAGCGGGCAGCACGGCGGTGGCTTTGATCTGTTTGCCAAGGTGCCGCACATCACCTTCCCGGGTGGTAAGCATTTGCGCTCGCCGTTGTTGGCGTTGGGGATGTTGTGGCATCGCCTCAAAGAGTTGGTCTGACAACTTTTCAGCGACCCTACGAACGCCTTCGCGAGCAAGCTCGCTCCCACATTAATCTTCAGTGGACACAAGTTTCCCATCCACCATAGATCCCCTGTGGGAGCGAGCTTGCTCGCGAAAGGGCCGGCAAGAACAATACAGATCTCAGATCTGCCAGAACGGTTTCAACCCCTCCTCCTGCGCCTGCTCACGCGTCAACCCGATGTCCTTGAGCTGATCCGTCGTCAGGTTCAGCAACGCCCTGCGCGTGTGCAGACGATGCCACATCAGACCCCAGCGGCTCAGGCCGGACGGTGCGTTACGCATGATCTCATTGCGCGCACGATCCTTCTGCCCTGCCTCCAGTTCCTGACTGTGTAGCGTCAGCCGCACATCGCTCAAGCCGTTCATTTTTGTCGCTCCTGTTTACTTGGGTAGCCAGAGATTCCATGATGCGCGGGCGAGCAAAACCATTACAGATTCAAAGCGACTGTATTAACTCCATACAGATTTACCGTTTTGCAGACTGAATTGACGATTTTTCTCGCATCTGTACTGGTCTTCCGAATCATCTGCACCGAGGCAGCGCCATGACCCTCTACGTAAATCTCGCCGAATTGCTCGGCACGCGCATCGAACAAGGCTTCTATCGCCCCGGCGACCGCTTGCCGTCGGTGCGCGCCTTGAGCGTTGAACACGGGGTCAGTCTGAGCACGGTGCAGCAGGCTTATCGCATGCTCGAAGACAGCGGACTGGCCACGCCGAAACCCAAGTCCGGCTACTTTGTGCCGGTCGGTCGCGAGTTGCCGGAGTTGCCCGCCGTCGGCCGTCCGGCGCAGCGGCCAGTGGAAATTTCGCAGTGGGATCAGGTGCTGGAATTGATTCGCGCGGTACCGCGCAAGGACGTCGTGCAACTCGGTCGCGGCATGCCCGACATCAGCACGCCAACGATGAAACCGTTGTTGCGCGGCCTCGCCCGCATCAGCCGTCGCCAAGACATGCCCGGTCTGTATTACGACAACATCCACGGCACCCTCGAACTGCGTGAACAAATTGCTCGGTTGATGCTCGATTCCGGCTGCCAGTTGAGCGCCAGCGATCTGGTCGTGACCACCGGTTGCCACGAAGCTTTGTCCACCAGCATCCACGCGATCTGCGAGCCGGGCGACATCGTCGCGGTGGATTCGCCAAGCTTCCACGGCGCCATGCAGACCCTCAAAGGTCTGGGCATGAAAGCCCTGGAAATCCCCACCGACCCACTCACCGGCATCAGCCTCGAAGCGCTGGAACTGGCGCTCGAACAATGGCCGATCAAAGCCATCCAGCTCACCCCGAACTGCAACAACCCGCTCGGCTACATCATGCCGGAGTCGCGCAAACGCGCGCTGCTCACCCTCGCCCAACGCTTTGACGTGGCGATCATCGAAGACGATGTCTATGGCGAACTGGCCTACACCTACCCGCGTCCGCGCACGATCAAATCCTTCGACGAAGACGGCCGCGTGCTGCTCTGCAGTTCGTTTTCCAAGACTCTCGCGCCGGGGCTGCGGATTGGTTGGGTCGCGCCGGGGCGATACCTCGAGCGCGTGCTGCACATGAAATACATCAGCACCGGATCGACCGCGCCGCAGCCGCAGATCGCCATCGCCGAATTTCTCAAATCCGGCCATTTCGAACCGCATTTGCGGCGGATGCGCACGCAATACCAACGCAATCGGGACGTGATGATCGATTGGGTGACGCGCTATTTCCCCGCCGGAACCCGCGCCAGCCGTCCACAGGGCAGCTTCATGTTGTGGGTCGAATTGCCGGAAGGTTTCGACACACTGAAACTGAATCGTGCGCTACTCAACCAAGGCGTACAGATTGCCGTCGGCAGCATCTTTTCTGCCTCGGGCAAGTACCGCAATTGCCTGCGCATGAACTACGCGGCCAAACCGACAGCGTTGATTGAAGAGGCTGTGCGTAAGGTCGGTGCGGCGGCGATCAAACTGCTTGCCGAGTCCGAGCTCAGTCCAGTCTGAACACGCCTTCGCCGTCCAGTCGGGTCAGATCCGCGACCCGACTGGCCTCGTTACTGATTTGCCCCTCAACCTCGAACTCAACCTCCAGGCGTCTGCCGCTCGCCAACAGTGGCAGAAGGCGTTCGCCGGGGCGAAATACGTCGCTCTCCCCCGCCGCTTTCTGTGTGGCGACGCCGTCGACTCGCACCGCCATCACCTTGAGCCGCAACGTGCCAATGCCGAAGCGATAACGCTCGGCGTCAGCCCCCGGCGCATCGAAGCGCAATGTCAGCGGTGACGCCTGATCGCAGACAACCTGCACTTGCACCCGGCGACTGCCAAAACTCAGTTCATTGGCACCGGCACTTTGCTGCAACAACGCGCCCCGGTCGGTCAGGCCAAAATCAAACGCAGGCGGACTGACTCGCACCTCGCACGCTTGGTCCTGCGCCCACGCCGCCGTGCAGCACAGCCACAGCATTGCCACGGTCGAAACGTTGAAAACAGTCATCGGATAATTCCTCAATCATGCCTCGCTGCAACGCGCGGACGCAGATTCGTAAAGCTCACCGGGATCGGCTTCTTCAGCCAGTTCGAAGGTCAGATGACAGCGCGAGCCATCGGCCTTTTGCACATGCAGCGCAGCGTCCGCCTGAATGTCGGAAAGAAAAATCCGCCCGTCATCGAGCACGCTGGTGACGTAGCGGCCTAGCTCATCAAACACGCCAAAACCCTTGCCGACGACTTGATCATCGGACGTGTGTGCGTGCAGCAAGACGCGCCGGGACGTGACCATGAGAAACTCCAGCCGCTGCACCGAACCGCGCGCCGCTGCGATCTCGCGGTAGCCGTTGAGCACGTCGACATTGCGCGCCAGGCTCGCGGTGTCGATCTCCACCCGCGTGTTGCGATAGGCCGGCACGCTGGCCACCACCGCGCGCCCGGCGGCGTCCGTCCACACCGGCCCGTAAGGCGTGCGCAGCTTGACCCCGGCGGCATCCCCGGCCTTGAGCAGGGCAAAGGTCTCGCGCACGGTGTAGGGCGATAAGGTCAGGCCTTCGCTGTGCAACGCGACGCCGCCGCGCGCGCCGAAGTCGTAACCGGTCGAACCGGAGCCGCGCTGCGAATAACCCAGATCAATCTGGGTGTAACGCGGCAGCAAGTTGAGCCGGCCACTGACATCCGCCTCGCCGTTTTCCGGGCGCTCGACCGTGGCGCTGTAGGCCACGGCGTCGTTGATCTGCTGATTCAGACGCAAGCCGCTGCGGGTGCCGCTGAGGTCGTCCTTGCGGACAAAACTGCGCAGCGCGCCGCTGCGACCCATCGGCACGCTGACCGTCAGATAGGTCGCAAAACCACGGCTGTCATGCGCCGAACCGCCCATGTCACGCTCAAGACTCAACGACACGCTGGTGCGCTGAAACATCCGTGACCACGAGGCGCTGAGGCGCGAACTGGTATCGTCTTCAAAATCGGTGAAGCGTGAAAATCCACCGGAAAACGAGCCCAACAACAGGCTCGCACCGCTGAGCCCGAGCGTCATCTGGTTGCGAATGCGTTGATCCGGTTGATCGGTGTCGCGATTCCACGTGGTATCGGACAACGTGCGAAAACCCTGCACCTGTTGGGTGACCGACAGGTTCGCCGAAACGTGCTCGGTCAGCGCCGTGCTCAGGCTGAGCTGGAACTGCGCGCCCAACTGATCTTCACGACGGGCGCGGGACACCACCTGACGCAGTCCCAGCGCTGTGCGCGGCAACAACGGAATTTGCAGCGCCATCCCGGCCGATTGATAGTCACTGCCGAGCATCGCGCCCGCCGTCAGTTGCTTGCCGGCGGCCAAACGCCAATCCTTGCTCGCCGCGACGAAATCAGGCGCGTCGCGATCATCGCGGGCATAGCGACGAACACGTCCCGCCGTCACCGCGAAACCCGGCTGGCGGCCCGGCGCCAAACCACCAAGGCTGTCGCCGGGAACGATAAAACTGCGTTGCTGGCCATCCTCTTCGTACACGGTGACCTCCAGATCCAGGCTCTGGCTGAGCAGCGGCAACCCCACCAGCGAAAACGGCCCCGGCGGCACCAGCGTGGTGTAGATCAGCGCGCCGTTCTGCCGAACCTCGACCCGAGCGGCGGAATAGGCGATGCCTTCGACGTGGGCGCCTTCACTGTCTGCTTCCAGCTCCCCCAATGCGGCTTCAGGCTGTAATTGCACACCGGTGAAAGCCTCGCCGGCAAACAATGGCGAGGCCATGTTGAGCTGACCGAGTTGCAGGTTGGTTTGCAGCGACTCGAAGGTGCGCGAAGCGTAGGCATACAGATGCTCGGTCTGGCTGCTGCCCTCGAACGCCGCGTAAGACTGACGGCTGCGCAGCGCCCAGTCGTTGATGTTCAAACCCAGCTCGGTGTTGAGGCTGCGGTAGTGTGTGGTCTGGCCAACGTATTCGTTACCCAGCACCAGCGCGTCGTAGTTGAACAGCGCAGCGCTGCCACCGTGCGCGTAGTTGCGACGCGCCGCAGCCGTCGGCGCCACGAGCCCGGTGGGCAGCAGCAGTTCGATCTGTTCCTTGCCCGGATCAAGCCGCGCGATCACGCCGTCGAAGCTGTCGACAAAGCGCGTGCAATCAAGGTTCGGCAACGCCTCGACGCGCATATTTGCCTGTTCGAGCAACGTCTCGGTGGTGCACAACTCGCCCTGCTCGTCGAACGTCGCCAGCACTCGTCCTTTCGGCACACCGTTGACGCTGAGCAGCAGCGAATGCGTCCCCTGCTGAAAGCGCGGCGCGTCCTGAAAGTATTCCGCCAGTTGCAGATCGAGCCCACGGGCGCGCAACACGTTCGGGTCGAAGGTGACCGAATCGGCCAAGCTGTTCGCCGACGACAACAGGCTGAGCAGCGCAAGGCTGTGACGGTAATTCATTCACCGGTCACCAGTGGCGCATCGAAATTGCCGGCAGCGAAACCGTACATCGTCGCCGGGTACAGACGCACTTGAGTCGCCGTCGCGGGCAGCGGCGATGCGGACGTCAGACGCAGTTTTTCGCCGGGCAAAATGTAGCTGCGGCCCAGATCCACCGGGGCTTCGCCGGGCAACAGATTGACGGTATTGGCCAGCCGAACCACGTAGGGGCTGGGATTGCTGACCTGCAGTTGAGCGTCCTGCACTGACCACTTAAGCAGCGCCCACGGCTGGCGTTCGATGGGCAGATTCTTCGGGCGCAGAATCGCGGGAATGTTCTGTTTTACGGTCAGACTGACCCGCGCATTGCTGCCCTTTTCCAGCGGCTGAATGCCTTCGAAAATCACCCGTTTCAGGCGCTCGGTTTGCAGCGGCTCAGCGCTGCGCAGAATGAATCGCACCAGTTGCGTACCACCGCTTTCCACCCGAGCTACTGGCGGGGTCAGCAGCAACAGCAGCTCGGTGTCTTCCGGGACATTTTCAATGCGGGTGTGCAGCAATGCCGGGTTGGGTTCGGTGTTGGTGACGTTGATACTGGCCTCGCCGGCGGACTCTTCGAGAATCAGGATCGGGGTTTGCGGCACCATCCCGGCGGCGTCAGCCACGGATGTTGCGCTGGATAGAAGCAGCGCCGTCAACAGGGCGGTGGTTGAAAAACGTTGAATCGCAGGCATGACTATTCCCTGACACCTCGTCGCAGCATTGCTGGCGAGAGGGCCATCCTTGAAAACGTATTCGTGGAAAGGTGCGCCCGAGGCGCAGATAACGATGCACCGCAAGAACTGCGGTGCGTGTTTGTTCAAAAGTCGACGGTGTTCACGTATCGCTTGAACTCAGAGGTAAACCAGTTCAAACGTCGCGGAGCCGTCAAGGGTGATGTCAGAGCCGGTGGGCAGCGCACTGGCAGCGCGCACAACCGGCACCAGTGTCATTGGCAGGGTGTGCTTTATCCCGTTGATTGGGCCTTCAGCCACGCTGCGCCCCCAGGAATAATGAATGTAACCTCCGTCAGAGGCATTTTTGGCAACCAGTGTTGAAGACGGCTCCACCCAGCTCGGACCTCCGATACCGCCGCCCTGCTGATACATGAGCGACATCGCCAAGGCGTCCACCGTCGGCGTTCCGTGGCGCAAACCATAACCACCAATCTTGACGCCGCTGGCAGCGCCCATCCCGTAGATGTACATCTTCTCTGCACGACCATCGATGGTGATGCCATCCAGTTGGGTCGATGCCTGATTGTCATGCACCCTCACCGCGACCGGTACCCGACCGTTGCAGTTCATCGTCAGGGTAATGTCTTTCAGCTCCAGCTCGGTTTGCGTATTGGCGTTAAGATCCGCCGCCGAAATCTTGCCCAGATCGACAACGCTTCCCCTGTCAAAACTTGGCGTACACGCCGTCGGAATAATCGTGCCGCTAACCGTGAGGCTGGCACTTTCTGCGAGGGCAAGAGCAGGCAACAACGAAGCCACCACCGTGGCGCTGATGAAAAGCTTTTTCATGAGAAATTCTCGTTCCGTAAGAATTAAAAGGACGACAGCAAGTAGCGTTCTGTCTGGCGAGAAATAGCGAAATTTCCTGCCTGACAACGCCCGGCTATTATTGCGATTTGCCCCCGTTTCCGATGTAAGACGAAGTTACAAAGCACCCAGAGAAAATTCGCCTGAGGCCGTAGCTGACAGGAGTAGGCGAAATGCCCTACTTCAAAAATTCTCTTTTCCTGCCCGTCGGCCATTGCCTACACAGCGCTCAAACCGGGCGGTTCCCCACGGCAGATTTTTCCTGAATCAAACGCCGCCGATGACGGTCATAACCCGTGCCATACTCCGATCCCTACTCACACGCGGAATGATCCGACTTGCGATCCAGCCCTCTCCTGCTTCTGATCTTCGTGTTGTCGCTCGCCGGCTGCGCCAGTGTCGATGTGCAACGCGAGCCCAGCCAGGCCTTGCCGGCCAGCAGCTCGGCGTTTGGCCGTTCGATTCAGGCTCAGGCCGCACCGCATGAAGGCCGCTCCGGCTTCCGCCTGCTGTCCAACAGCACCGAATCCTTCACCGCCCGCGCCGAGCTGATCCGCCACGCGCAGGTCAGCCTCGATTTGCAGTACTACATCGTCCACGACGGCGTCAGCACGCGAATGCTCGTCGAGGAACTGCTCAAGGCTGCCGACCGTGGCGTGCGCGTACGCATCCTGCTCGACGACACCACCAGCGACGGTCTCGACCAGATCATCGCCACGCTGGCGGCGCATCCGCAGATCCAGATTCGTCTGTTCAACCCGCTGCATCTGGGCCGCAGCACCGGCGTCACCCGCGCGGCCGGGCGCCTGTTCAACCTGTCACTGCAGCACCGGCGCATGCATAACAAATTGTGGCTGGCGGACAACAGCGCGGCCATCGTCGGCGGGCGCAATCTGGGCGACGAGTATTTCGATGCCGAGCCGAACCTGAATTTCACCGACATCGACATGCTCAGCATGGGGCCGGTGGCCGAGCAGCTCGGGCATAGTTTCGATCAGTACTGGAACAGTGCGCTGAGCAAACCGATCGATGAATTTCTCTCCAGCAAACCGTCGGCCAAGGACTTGCAGAACACCCGCACGCGCCTGGAAGAATCGCTGGAAGAAACCCGCCAACAAAATCACGCGCTGTATCAGCAGTTAATGACGTTCACCACCGAGCCGCGCATGGACATCTGGCGCAACGAACTGATCTGGGCGTGGAATCAGGCGCTGTGGGACGCGCCGAGCAAGGTACTGGCCAAGGATGAGCCGGATCCGCACTTGCTGCTGACCACGCAACTGGCGCCGGAACTGAAGAACGTCAGCAAAGAGCTGATCATGATTTCGGCGTACTTTGTGCCGGGGCAACCGGGGCTGGTCTATCTGACCGGGCGTGCTGATGCGGGTGTTTCCGTGAGCCTGCTGACCAACTCACTGGAAGCCACCGACGTGCCGGCGGTGCATGGCGGTTATGCGCCGTATCGCAAGGCGCTGCTGGAACACGGTGTGAAACTGTATGAACTGCGCCGCCAGCCTGGGGATAACGATGGCAGTGGCCCGCATGTGTTTTACAGCAAGTCGTTCCGTGGCTCGGATTCGAGTTTGCACAGTAAGGCGATGATTTTTGATCGACAGAAATCGTTTATCGGCTCGTTCAACTTTGATCCGCGCTCGGTGTTGTGGAATACCGAGGTCGGGGTGTTGGTGGACAGTCCAGAGCTGGCTGAGCATGTGCGCGAATTGGCGTTGCAGGGTATGGCCCCGGCGTTGAGTTATCAGGCGAAATTGCAGGACGGGAACATCGTCTGGGTCACCGAGGACAATGGCCAGATGCATACGCTGACCAAGGAACCGGGGAGCTGGTGGCGACGGTTTAATGCGTGGTTCAGCACCAGCGTCGGCCTGGAACGCATGCTTTAAAAGCAAAAGATCGCAGCCTTCGGCAGCTCCTACAGTTTGAAATGCATTCCCCTGTAGGAGCTGCCGAAGGCTGCGATCTTTTGATCTACGCAGGTTCGGTCACCGGGCCGAATGCCCCTTGGCGCAACAGCAAAATCACCAACCCAAACGCCCCGATCGCCATCAACAGCGGCAACGCATGCCCGCTGATCCACTGGCTCCCCGCCCCCGCCGCCAACGGCCCGATCAGGCAACCCACGCCCCAAAGCTGGGCAATGTGCGCATTCGCCCGCACCAGCGCATCGTCGCGATAACGCTCGCCAATCAAGATCAGCGACAGCGTAAACAGGCCGCCAGCACTGGCGCCGAACAACACCCACAACGGCCAGATCAGCAGCGTATCGAGTAACAGCGGAATCGCCAGACTCGACAACATCAACACCACCGCGCAACCCGCGAACAGCGTGCGCCGCGACAGGTAATCGGCCAATGCGCCAATCGGCAGTTGCAGCAGCGCATCACCGACCACCACGGTGCTGACCATCGCCAAAGCGATCTCGGCGGTAAAGCCCTGTTGCAGGCAATACACCGGCAGCAGCGTCAGGATCATCGCTTCGAACGCGGCAAACAATGACACCGCCCAGGCAATCGCCGGCAGCTCACGCGCAAATCCCCATAGGTCGCGGAAGGTCACGCTGCTCGCTTCACTGCTTGGCGCACCGCTGCGACCCAACAACAGCAGCGGCGAAACCAACAGCAAGCCGACGCCCATCCAGAATCCGTAATCGTCTTCAGTGCCGAGCGCACCCAGCAGCAGCGGGCCAGACAACTGGCTCAACGCATAGCTGCTGCCATACAGCGCCACCAGACGACCGCGCCAATTCTCGACCACCAGTTGATTGATCCAGCTTTCGCCGAGGATGAACACGATGGTCAGGATCACGCCGATCATCAGGCGCAGCACCAACCAGATCGGATAGCTCGGCAATAACGCCAGCAAGCCGATCGACAACGCGCCCGCCCACAGGCACAGGCGCATCAGGTTCGCCGTGCCGAAGCGCGCCGCCAGATGACTGGAAATCTTCGCGCCGAGCAACACGCCAATCGCCGGCATCGCCGCCATCACACCGATGGCGAAGGAACCGTAGCCCCAGCCCTCCAGACGCAACGACACCAACGGCATGCTGACCCCCAGGGCCAGGCCGACACTCAAGACAGACGCCAACACGGCGAAATACGTCGCCCAACGCATGTTCCACGCTCCTGTGGATAATTATTTTTTGAGGTCACATCAAACAAATGTGGGAGCGAGCCTGCTCGCGAAAACGGTTTCACATTCAGCACATAGGCTGACTGATACACCGCTTTCGCGAGCAGGCTCGCTCCCACAGGGGATCTGCTTCGTCTGGAGGATCTGTTCTCGCGAGCAGATCCTCGCTAACGGCTTACAGCTTGATCCACGTCGCTTTCAGCTCGGTGTATTTGTCGAACGCGTGCAGCGATTTATCACGGCCATTGCCCGACTGCTTGAAGCCACCAAACGGTGCAGTCATGTCGCCGCCGTCGTATTGGTTGACCCACACGCTACCGGCGCGCAGCGCTTTGGCGGTCAGGTGCGCCTTGGAGATGTCTTGCGTCCACACCGCAGCGGCCAGGCCATACGGCGTGTCGTTGGCGATCTGGATGGCTTCTTCAGCGGTATCGAAAGCGATAACCGACAGCACTGGCCCGAAGATCTCTTCCTGAGCGATCTTCATCGCGTTGCTCACGCCGTCGAAAATCGTCGGCTCAACGTAAGTACCGCCGGTTTCCTGAAGAATGCGCTTGCCGCCGGCGACCAGTTTGGCGCCATCGGTATGACCGGATTCGATGTACGACAGCACGGTGTTCATCTGCTGCGTGTCGACCAGCGCACCAACGTTGGTGGCCGGATCCAGCGGGTTGCCCGGCTTCCAGGTTTTCAGTGCCTCGATCACCATCGGCAGGAATTTTTCCTTGATCGAACGCTCGACCAGCAGACGCGAACCGGCAGTGCAGACTTCGCCCTGGTTGAAGGCGATGGCACTGGCAGCGGATTCAGCTGCAGCTTGCAGATCCGGCGCATCGGCAAAGACGATGTTCGGGCTCTTGCCGCCGGCTTCGAGCCAGACGCGTTTCATGTTCGATTCGCCGGAGTAGATCATCAGTTGCTTGGCGATCTTGGTCGAACCGGTGAACACCAGCGTGTCGACATCGTTGTGCAGGGCCAGCGCCTTGCCAACGGTGTGACCGTAGCCCGGCAGCACGTTGAGCACGCCTTTCGGAATGCCGGCTTCAACGGCCAGCGCGGCGATGCGGATGGCGGTCAGCGGGGATTTTTCCGACGGCTTGAGGATCACCGAGTTACCGGTCGACAGCGCCGGGCCGAGCTTCCAGCAGGCCATCATCAGCGGGAAGTTCCACGGCACGATCGCACCGACCACACCGACGGGCTCGCGGGTTACCAGACCGAGCTGATCGTGCGGCGTCGCTGCCACTTCGTCGTAAATCTTGTCGATCGCTTCACCGCTCCAGCTCAGCGCTTGCGCCGCGCCCGGAACGTCGATGTACAGCGAATCGCTGATCGGCTTGCCCATGTCGAGGGTTTCGAGCAGGGCCAGTTCTTCGGCGTGCTGCTTGAGCAGGCTGGCGAAACGGATCATGGTGGCTTTGCGTTTGGTCGGTGCCAGACGCGACCACACGCCGGAATTGAAAGTAGCGCGGGCGTTTTCCACAGCGCGCTGCGCGTCGGCGGCGTCACAGCTGGCAATCTTGCCGAGCAGACGGCCATCGACCGGGCTGATGCACTCGAAGGTCTCGCCGGAGACGGCGTCGGTGTATTCGCCATTCAGGTAGGCGCGGCCTTCGATTTTCAGGTCGCGGGCGCGTTGTTCCCAGTCGGCACGAGTCAGGGTGGTCATTTCGAGTGTCCTCCGCTTGTTGAATACGAGCGCCGCGCGATCTTCGCCAGCGTCCTCAAGAATTCTGCCCGGCCAGCCGGTTATTTCGGCCAGAGGCACCCGCCACCCTAAACCAGCGGCCGGTGTTGTTTCAATATATTTGACATAAGGTGGCCATACGGCCTTGCGGTGTTGATTTTAATCAACATAGACTTTGGCCCTTTCCAGCCAATCGCGCCGTATTCACAGGGGATAACAACAATGAACATCCAGAACGTCGTCGACATCAGCCTGACCAGCAGCGAAGCCGAACGCTATCGCCCGGATCCGGCGAAAGTGCTCAAGGGTGATCCTGAACAAGCGGTGTTCCATCAGTACGACAGTCCGTGTGGGCAGATGGGCGTTGGCGTGTGGGAAGGTGCGGTTGGCCAGTGGACGGTGAATTACACCGAGCACGAATACTGCGAGATTTTGCAGGGTGTGTCGGTGCTGCGTGACAGCGATGGCAATGCCAAGACGTTGCGTGTTGGTGATCGATTTGTGATTCCGGCGGGGTTTCGTGGCACTTGGGAAGTGCTGGAGGCTTGCCGCAAGATTTATGTGATTTTCGAACAGAAGGCTTGATCCATACCCCTCCCCTGTAGGAGCTGGCGAAGGCTGCGATCTTTTGATCTTGATCCTTAAAAAAAGATCAAAAGATCGCAGCCTTCGGCAGCTCCTACGCAGACAGCTTGCAAATATTCGAGGCAACAAAAAAGGCCCGCATCGTGAGATACGGGCCTTTTTTGTAAGTCGGGAAAAATCAATTACTTGATTTTGCCTTCCTTGTAGATCACGTGCTTGCGAACAACCGGATCATATTTCTTGATCTCAATTTTGTCCGGGGTAGTACGCTTGTTCTTGTGGGTAGTGTCGAAGTGACGAGTA